>DKYL01000053.1:7904-26293 GCA_002493325.1 Ruminococcaceae bacterium UBA7101 | reverse complement strand
AACTCTTTAAAATCAACCAAATTCACAAAAAATTCAAAAGCAAAAATTACTATTTTTCAAGTTGATAAAAAATTAACTATTTTCAAAAATTAACATTGATTTTAAAAAGAGATAGTGTTATTATATTACTGATTTTTTATACGTAAATATTTAAAACATATTTAATGTAATTATTTTAGAGTGAGGAGGTTGATTAAATGGAGAGTTTAATCATTGTTATGATTTGTCTGCCATTTATCAGTGCACTGCTTCTTGCACTGTTTAAAAATAATACTGCAAGACAAATTATAACCTACGCAAGCTGTGCAGGTATTATTGGACTTGCTGTTACATTCGCAGCAAAATATTTTACCGCAGGCAGCACTCAGCTTAGCTTTTTTACTGAAACCAAAGCAGTTGATTATGCTATGATTGGCATTGAAGCCTTTCTTGTGGTATTGATAACTGTACTCAGTATCAAGTATAAGCAATACTACGCATCGCTTTTATCCATAGCGCAGACGGCACTTATGTTCTGGTATGAGCTTGGCGGCAAGGAGCCCCATCAGCAAATCAGTAAAATGTTTGTTGATCAGCTCACTGTAATAATGGTTCTTATTGTTGCAGTAATCGGCTCACTAATCACAGTATATGCCTGTGGTTATATGAAAGATTACCACGAACATCATAAAGAATTTAAGGACAGACGAAGATATTTCTTTTCACTGCTCTATGTATTCCTTGGTGCAATGTTCGGTCTGGTGCTTTCAAACAGCCTTATCTGGATGTACTTTTTCTGGGAAATTACCAGTGTCGTATCCTTCCTGCTTATCGGCTATACAAGAACACCCGAGGCTATTCACAACTGCTTCAGAGCACTCTGGATGAACCTTTTGGGCGGCTGCGGCTTTGCTGCGGGCATTGTAATTGCAGGTATGCAGTTTAATGTTACAGATATGCAGAGTCTGATTCTCTGTGACGGAAAGCTTATCGTTGTTCCTGCTATTCTGCTTTCATTTGCAGCACTTACAAAAAGTGCACAGATGCCGTTCTCAAAATGGCTTCTCGGTGCAATGGTTGCTCCCACACCTTCGTCCGCACTGCTTCACAGTGCCACAATGGTAAAGGCAGGTGTTTATCTTCTGTTAAGACTTTCCCCTGTTCTCGGCGATTCATATGCAGGCTTAATGGTTTCACTTGTAGGCGGATTTACCTTCCTTGTTATGTCAATGCTTGCTATCACTGTAAGCGACGGTAAAAAGGTGCTTGCTTACTCAACCATTTCAAACCTTGGCTTAATCACTGCCTGTGCAGGCGTCGGTGCCAAGGAAACGGTTTGGGCAGGTATGTTTCTTATCATTTTCCACGCAATTTCAAAATCACTTCTGTTCCAGACAGTCGGTGCAATTGAAAATGCAACAGGCTCAAGAGATATTGAAACCATGCACGGCTTGGTTCGCCGTCACCCATATCTTGCCTGGACACTTGTTATCGGTATTGCAGGTATGTTCCTTGCACCGTTCGGTATGCTTATTTCAAAATGGGCAGCACTCAAGGCATTTGTTGACTGCGGTTCAATAATTTTAGTATTATTTGTATGCTTCGGCAGTGCCACAACACTGTTCTACTGGATGAAATGGATTGCAACCGTGCTTGCGTCAAAGAACAATGACGTAAAGGCTAAAAACACAACCTCTGCTAATCAGTGGGTATCCATCTTAATCCACTCACTGCTTATGATTGCACTTTGTGTTACATTCCCGTTCCTTTCAAGCAAGGTAATTATTCCTTATATTGATGTTGTATTCAACAATGCAACTGCTGTTATTTCTAACGATAATATCGTTATAATGGTTATTATGCTTGTGGCTATCTTCCTGGTACCGGGTGCTGCATGGCTCACTGCCAAGGAAACAAGATACAAAAAAGCACCACGCTACATCAATGGTGTCAACGCAGGTGACCAGATGAACTATATTGACTCTATGGGCGAAAAGAAGCGTTTCTTCCTTGCAAACTGGTATATGGAGGATATATTCGGTGAGAAGAAGCTCTGGAATCCGTCAATTGTTATTTCAATCTTAATCATTGTTGCCTTAATGGTTATTTCAATAGGAGGTGCATTCTGATGAGTAGTACATTGAAAATCGTTATTTGTATTGCAGCTTACATTATTTTTGCACCAATCCTCGGCGGATTAACCTCGGGTATTGACAGAAAAATTACTGCACGTATGCAGGGCAGACAGGGTCCCCCTGTGCTCCAGCCTTTTTATGATGTAATCAAGCTTCTGAAAAAGGAAACTGTGGTTGTTAACCACGTACAGATTTTTTACTTAATCACATTCCTTGTATTTGTTATTTTTACAGGCTGTCTTTTCTTCGGCGGATTTGATTTGCTGCTTGTATTCTTTGCACTGACAACAGCTAACCTTTTCTTAATTCTTGCCGCAACCAGCAGCCATTCACCTTATGCAAATATGGGTGCGAACAGAGAAATGATGCAGATGCTTGCATATGAGCCGATGGTGCTTCTGACAGCAGTTGGCTTTTATCTGGCAACAGGCACCTTCAAGGTAAGGGAGATTATTGCAAATGACTCCGTTCCTGCAGTAGTTCTTTTGCCCGGTGTATTTGTCGGCTTTGTATTTATTCTTACAATCAAGCTCAGAAAGCACCCATTTGATCTGGCAACAAGCCACCACGCTCATCAGGAAATGGTTAAGGGTATTACTACCGAATTTTCAGGCGAGATGTTTGCTATTGTTGAAATTTCACACTGGTATGAAAATGTTTTCTTAATGGGTGTTGTAGGTCTGTTCTTCCTCAACGCAAACTGGTGGACAGCCCTTCTTGCACTTGCTGCAATATCCATTACATACTTTGTTCTGATACTTGTTGATAATACAAATGCAAGAATGAAGTGGAAAAATATGTTCAAAAACTCTTGGATTACAACAATCATCATCGGTGCACTGAACGTATTTATTCTTGAAGTATTCGTTAAGGGGGTGCAGTAAATGGCTGATATAACAAAATCACCTTGGATAATGCATTATGACGGAACAAGCTGCAACGGCTGTGATATTGAGGTGCTTGCCTGTCTGACTCCGCTTTATGACGTTGAACGTTTCGGCGTTATTAATACAGGTAATCCCAAGCACGCAGATATTCTTCTTATAACAGGCTCTGTTAATGAGCAGAACAAGGACGTTGTTAAGCAGATTTATGAGCAGATGTCTGAGCCTAAGGTAGTTTGTGCAATCGGAATCTGTGCCTGCAACGGCGGTGTATTCAAGGAATGCTACAACATTTTAGGCGGTGTTGATAAGGTTATCCCTGTTGATATTTATGTTCCCGGCTGTGCTGCAAGACCTGAGGCAATTATCGACGGTGTTGTTAAGTCACTGGCACTTTTAAAGGAAAAAAGCAAAAAGCTTAAGGAGGGCAAATAATGAGCGAAGCATATACACTTGAAACAGTAGATATTGAAACTCTTTATAAAATTGCTCTTGAAAGGCAGCGCTCAGGCTACCGTCTGGCACAGATTTGTGCCACAGCCTTTGAGGGTTATAATGAGGTCATCTACTCATTTGCACTTGATTATACATTTGAAAATTATAAAATAATCGTTCCGATTGAATCTGAAATCAATACCATATCCGACTTCTTCCCTTCAGCAATGCTGTTTGAGAATGAAATGAAGGAGCTTTTCGGTGTTCAGATTAAATCCATAAATCCCGACTACCAGGATAAGCTTTACAGAATTGCAGTAAAAACACCTTTTAAAAAGGAAGTTAAGGATGCAGTTAAGGTAGTAAAAAAGAATGAGGAGGTACAAGACTAATGGGTGAAAGATCAATCGTTCCTTTCGGTCCTCAGCATCCCGTACTTCCCGAGCCAATTCACCTTGATTTGGTCCTTGAGGATGAAAAGGTTGTTGAGGCAATCCCTTCCATCGGATTTGTTCACAGAGGTCTTGAAAACTTAGCTGATAAAAGAGATTTCAATGATTATCAGTATGTTATTGAAAGAATCTGCGGTATCTGTTCCTTCAAACACGGAATGTGCTACTGCGAATCCATTGAAAAAATATTCGGTGCCGAAGTACCTGAAAGAGGTAAATTTCTCCGTACCATCTGGGGTGAAATGAGCCGTATTCACTCTCACCTGCTCTGGCTGGGTCTGCTTGCCGATGCCTTCGGCTTTGACGCACTCTTTATGCAGTGCTGGAGAATGAGAGAAAAGGTGCTTGATATGTTTGAAGCATCCACAGGCGGAAGAGTTATTTTCTCCGTCAACAAAATCGGCGGTGTTCTCAGAGATATGGATTCATCCATGCTGAAAAACTTTGTTGACATTTTCAGCGGTATGGAAAATGACCTTAAAAGACTTACAAAAACATTCCTTACTGATTACACCGTTTGCTCAAGATTAAAGGGTGTAGGTATTCTTACAAAAGAGGATGCTATCCGTCTTGGTGCCGTAGGTCCTATGGCAAGAGCATCGGGAATTGAAATTGATATACGTAAAACAGGCTATGAAGCATACGGCAACATTGATTTTGATATTATCACATCTAATGAATGTGACGGCTATGGCAGATGTGCAGTTCGTATCGCCGAGCTGTTCCAGTCCATTCATATCATCAAGCAGCTTGTTGATAAAATCCCACAGGGTGATATTGCCACACAGGTTAAGGGTAATCCAAACGGTGAAGCCTTTGTCAGAGCTGAGCAGCCACGCGGCGAAGCAATCTATTATGCAAAGGCTAACGGAACAAAGTTCCTTGAAAGATTCAGAGTCCGCACGCCCACATTCACAAATATTGAATCATTGATTCATATTCTGCCGGGCTCAGAGCTTGCTGATGTGCCGCTTCAGATTCTTACAATCGACCCTTGTATTAGCTGTACTGAAAGATAGGAGGTAATAAATTATGTCTATAATGGATTTTTCAATCACTGCATTAAAGAACTTATTTTCAAAGCCTGCTACCTCTCAGTACCCTGCTGTACCTAAGGAATATCCTGAAAAAAGCAGAGGTCACGTTGAAATTGATATTGACAGCTGCATTATGTGCGGTATCTGCTCACGCAAATGTATGAGCGGTGCCATCAAGGTTGACAGAGCAGCAAAAACCTGGTCCATTGAAAGAATGGGCTGTGTGCAGTGTCAGGCTTGTGTGAATGCCTGCCCTAAAAAGTGCTTAACTATGGCTAAGGGCTACACGGAGCCGTCAGCAGAAAAAACGGTTGATACATACAGCCAGCCTATCCCTGAGCCTGTTCAGGCAGAGGAAAGCAATGACACACCTGCTGCACCTGCAACAGGTAAAATCACAAATGATATATCAAAATGTATTCTTTGCGGACTCTGTGCAAGAAAGTGCCCGCAGGAATGTATTACTGTTGACAGAAAAGAAGCAAAAACCTGGTCAATTGACAGGGATGCCTGTGTTCAGTGCGGGGCCTGCATTGACGCTTGCTTAAAATTCAAGGCACTGTCCTTCACAGAGGATGACGGTGAAAAGGGTGTTGTAACCCTGACAAAGGAATAATTCCTATGACGAAAGTATTAACCTTTTCAGGCATTGTACAGGGTATCGGTTTCAGACCCACTGCCCTGCGTATTGCCAATGCCCTTGGTGTAAAGGGACAGGTTAAAAATTTGGGTGGTAATGTTGAATTAATTATCACCGGCGATAATAAGGCGTTGGACGAATTTGTCCGACGCCTTGCTGTATTGTTTGATATAAAAAACTATGAAAGTAAAGAAATTAAGGATATAAAATTTGACGAATTTAAAATCGTACATTCGGATTTTGATAAAAACACCCCTTTTCTCACACCTGACCTTGCTACCTGCAGGGAATGTGAAAAGGAGCTTAAAGATGAAAATAACCGCAGATACAGACATCCTTTTATAAGCTGTATCAACTGCGGACCAAGATATACAATTATGAACACCCTGCCCTATGACAGGGAAAATATAACCATGTCACCCTTTGAAATGTGTGACAAATGTGAAGACGAATACAACACAGCCGATGACAGACGCTGCCACGCTCAAACCATTGCCTGTAAGGAATGCGGACCCGAACTGAGTATGCGCATTGATGATGCGGTAAAACATTTAAATAACGGCGAGGTTATTGCCATTAAAGACATCGGCGGTTATCATTTAGCCTGCAGAACAGACAAGCCTGCTGCCGTCAACAAAATCAGAGAGCTTAAGGGGCGTGAAGCAAAGCCCTTTGCTGTTATGTTCAGCAGTATTGAGAGCATTGAAGAATACTGCAAAATCAATGAGAAAGAAAGAGAATTGCTCCTATCCCCTGCCCGTCCCATTGTTCTGCTTGAAAAAATCAAGGATTTCGATTATAGTATATGTGGGGACAGTGATTACATCGGCGCATTTCTGCCCTGTAACCCTGTTCAGATTATGCTGCTTGACGAGGCTTCGCCCCTTGTTATGACCAGTGCAAACATCAGCGGTGAGCCGATTATTATTGACGATAATGATATAAAAAAATTCGGTGTACCTGTTCTTTCACATAACAGAAAGATTCTGACACCTCTTGATGACAGCGTGCTTGCAGTCAACAACGGAAAAGCACAGTTTATCAGACGTGCAAGAGGATATGTTCCCCTTGCAATTGACATCGGCAAAAAGGCAAAATGCGACACTCTGCTTATGGGCGGCGACCTTAAATCAGTATTCGGCTTTCACCGTGATAACTATGTATTTTTAAGCCAGTACTTTGGTGATTTAGAGGACAGTGCCGTATTTGATTGTTATAAGGATAATATAAGACGATTTTCTGCTCTTCACGGCTTTGGCATTGACAAGGTTGTATGCGATAAGCACCCTGCTTATTATTCTGCAAACATATATAATGCCGACATCAAGGTACAGCACCACAAGGCACATATTGCGTCAGTTATAGCTGAGCATAAGCTTGAGGGCGAGGTTTTAGGCTTTGCCTTTGACGGCACAGGCTATGGTGATGACGGAGCGATATGGGGCAGCGAGGTATTTCTTTTTAACGGCAAAGGCTTTGAAAGAAAAGCACACCTCGATTACACAAAAATGCTCGGCTCTGATGAGATTTCAAAAAATGCCGACTTGGCTCTTGCCTGCTATCTTGGGGGCAATACTCTGATTGACAAAGCCATAGAAAATAATATTAATGTTGTTAACAGCTCGAGTATGGGCAGACTGTTTGATGCCGTGGCATCCTTGCTTGATATTAAGCATTACAACAGCTACGAGGGTGAATGTGCCATTGCTCTCGAAAGCTGTGCAAAAAAGGCTGTGAGCGCCTTTAAATTAACACCTTCATTAAATCCTAAGGAAATTCTTGAGCAAATCAAAAAAGCAAAGAATGAGGCTTCAGCGGAAAGTATTGCTCTCGGCTTTCACTTAATGCTCAGCGAGCTGATTTTAAACATTGCAAATGAATATAAAATAAAACAAATTGCTCTGAGCGGCGGTGTATTCAACAACAGATTATTAATGGAAAACACCACTCGCCTTTTAGAGCAGAACGGATATAAGGTTTATACAAATGAGCTTGTACCCTGCGGTGACGGATGTCTTGCCCTCGGTCAAGCCTATATAGCAAGTCTGGAGGAATAAATATGTGCGTTGCAGCACCGGGTAAGGTTACCCAAATAAATGGTGACACTGCCGTTATTGACTACAACGGCAACAAGGTTAATGCCAGCAAAGGAATAGTGGATGTGAAAATCGGCGACTATGTACTTGTTCACGCAGGACTGATTATTCAGGTATTGCCTGAGGATGAGGCAAGGAATATGCTTGAGCTGTTTGAGGAGCTGGGTGAGCTGTAATGGATATTAAGGATATAGTGAAATACCTGGATGAATATGACGGAAAACCGCTTTCCTTTATGGAGGTCTGCGGCACGCATACTGCTGCTATCAGCGAAAACGGTATTCCATCTCTGCTCAGTGATAAAATAAAGCTTATAAGCGGACCGGGCTGTCCTGTATGTGTTACTGCCTCAGGCTATATTGACAGACTCTGCGAGCTTGCTTTAACACCGAACACCTGCATTGTTACCTTTGGTGATTTAATCCGTGTTCCCTCTTCAAGCACAAGCCTGCAGGAAATCAAGTCAAAGGGCGGAAGAGTCCAAATGGTCTACTCCCCCTTTGAAATCGTTGAACTTGCAAAGGCTGAACCTGAAACCGAATTTATCTTCGCAGCAGTCGGATTTGAAACCACAACACCGATTTATGCTGTGCTGCTTGATAAAATCATAAGTGAAAATATTCATAATATAAAACTGCTTACCGCTCTTAAAACAATGCCAAAGGCTATCGAAAGCCTTTGCGAAATGGGTGGTAAAATTGACGGCTTTATTGCTCCCGGTCACGTCAGCGTTATAACAGGAGCAAAGGAATTTGAGCCCCTTGCAGAAAAATACAAGCTCCCCTTTGTTGTCAGCGGATTTAAGGGCGAGGAGCTTTTGGCATCCATATATGCCTTAGTTAAACTGAACAACCAAGGCAAGGTGCTTAATCTTTACAAATCTGCTGTTACCGATGACGGAAATACAAAGGCTAAGGCACTTGTTCATAAATACTTTGAGCCTTGCAATGCTTACTGGCGCGGTATCGGTGAAATACCCTGCTCAGGTATGGCACTGAAAAAGGAATATGAAAAATTTGATGCAGGCAGTAAAAATCTGACTGAGGACAATAAAAAGAACAAGGCATGCCGATGCGGTGAGGTGATAACCGGCTTTGTTTCGCCCACCGAATGTCCCCTTTTCAAAAAGGTATGCACACCCGAAAATCCGCAGGGTGCCTGTATGGTATCAAACGAAGGCTCCTGCTTTCACTATTACATTAATAACAGAGGTTAACTATGAAAATTACACTTGCTCACGGCAGCGGCGGCAAATCCACAAGTGAACTGATAGACAAGGTATTTGCCAGACATTTTTCAAACCCAATACTGAATATGATGGAGGACAGTGCCGTTGTTGACGGCAGCTCAAAAATTGCAGTTACCACTGACTCATTTGTTGTCACACCTGTTATTTTCAAGGGCGGGGACATCGGCAGGCTTTCTGTGTGCGGAACAGTTAATGACCTATTAATGCGCGGTGCCAAGCCAAAATACATTACATCTGCTTTTATTATTGAAGAGGGTGCTGACAGCGACCTCCTTGAACAGATTGTCAAATCAATGGCAGAAACTGCAAAGGAGGCAGGTGTTACTGTTATCTGCGGTGACACAAAGGTTATTGAGGGCAGCGGCGGTATTTATATTAACACCACAGGTGTAGGCTTTGTTAAGGAAAGCACGGACATTGTATCCACAAATCTCCGCACAGGTGATGCTGTCATAATCAGCGGCAACACAGGTGACCACCACGCAGCCATTCTTTCCGCAAGAATGGGGATTGAAAATAATATAAAAAGTGACAACGCGCCTCTTGTTGAAATGGTTGAAAAAATGCTTAAATCAGGCATTGAGCTGCATTGTATGCGAGATGTTACCCGTGGAGGTCTGGGCACAGTTCTGAATGAGCTTGCCAAGGCATCCCACGTCAATATTGAAATTCAAGAGGAAAATATCCCTGTTGACAGCGAGGTTAAGGCATTTGCAAAAATCCTCGGTCTTGACATTATGCATATGGGCAATGAAGGCAAGCTGGTTGCCGTTGTGCCTGAAAAGGATGCCCAAAAGGCTGTTGAAATCATAAGAAAATCAGAATACGGTGAAAATGCACAGATTATCGGTACAGTAAAAAGCGGAGAGGGCGTTGACCTTATAACACCCATAGGCGGCAAAAGGCGGGTCAATGTTCTTTACGGCGAAGGACTTCCGAGAATCTGCTGATTAAAAATAGGTCTATAATCACAAAAATGACAGAAAAAAAACGTATTTTATACGGAATAAAAACACTTAAAATTAACTACAATGGTACTGTGGGATAAATTTTTAACGCCCGCAGTACCATTTTTTATATACAACAGGAATAACATCAGATTTGTCAAGATACTACAGCTTGTGGCAATTATTAACAGATTGTAAATCTCAAGTGCATATATGCTAAATTTATTGAATTTTAGCACAATATGTGGTATAATACAGTCAATGCAAAACAAAAAATTTTGCATATGCATTATATAATGTGAATAGAAAGCAGGAGGTGATTTCAATGGTTGAATTATCCCAGACAACAATTTATATATTGTGGGCGGTTCTTATTGTGGGCTTTGGAGTACTCGAGTCCATCACTGCCCAACTGGTTTCAATATGGTTTATGATAGGTTCAATTGCCTCGCTCATAGCAGCGCTTTTAGGTGCAGGGATACCTACTCAGCTAATCATATTTATAGCGGTTAGTGCTTTGACTCTTGTTATCACAAGACCGCTTGTTAAAAAATATATTCACCCGAAAAGGCAGTGCACCAACGCAGACAGAGTAATCGGTCAGATCGGCATTGTTACCGAGGATATCAATAATATCGACGGTAAAGGTCAGGTCAGGGCAGACGGTAAAATCTGGACTGCAAGAACATCAGACAACAGCCTGATACCTAAATCCAGTGAGGTTATAATAGAAAGGATTGACGGAGTCAAGCTGATTGTAAAAAACAAAAGCTAAAAATGAAAAAGGAGAAATTTTATGGCACTATTTATTATCTTAGCACTTATTGCTATCGCAATTATTGCACTTGTTTTAACAAACATCAGAGTTGTACCGCAGTCAAAGGCTTATGTTATTGAAAGACTCGGCACATACTTTGCAACCTGGCAGACAGGACTGCACGTAAAAATCCCGTTCTTTGACAGGATTGCTAAAATCGTTTCACTTAAGGAGCAGGTTGTTGATTTCAAGCCACAGCCTGTTATCACAAAGGATAACGTAACAATGCAGATAGATACCGTTGTATTCTATCAGATTACAGACCCTAAGCTTTATACCTATGGTGTTGAAAGCCCGATTTCAGCTATTGAAAATCTTACAGCAACAACACTTCGTAACATCATCGGTGAGCTTGAGCTTGACTCAACACTCACATCACGTGACACAATCAATGCTAAAATCAGAGTAATTCTTGATGAGGCAACTGACCCGTGGGGTATTAAGGTTAACAGAGTTGAGCTTAAAAACATTATTCCGCCGCGTGAAATTCAGGACGCAATGGAAAAGCAGATGAAGGCAGAGCGTGAAAGACGTGAGTCTATCCTCCGTGCAGAGGGTGAAAAGCAGTCAAGAATCCTTGTTGCAGAGGGTCATAAGGAATCTAAAATCCTTGAAGCTGAGGCTGAAAAGCAGTCAGCTATCCTCCACGCAGAGGCTGTTAAGGAAGCCAAGGTGCGTGAGGCTGAGGGTGAGGCTGAGGCTATCATCAAAGTACAGCAGGCTACTGCTGACGCAATCAAGCTCCTCAATGAGGCTGATGCAAACGATGCTGTTGTTAAGCTGAAAGCACTTGAAGCATTCGCAAAGGCTGCTGACGGTCAGGCTACAAAAATTATTATTCCGTCTGAAATTCAGGGCCTTGCAGGACTGGCAGAAGGAATTGTTGAAACAGCAAAGAAATAATTCAATAAATCAAAAAACCCCTTTGGAGAAATCCAAAGGGGTTAAATTATTGCTGAATTGATTTAAATATATCAATAACCTTTAATTCTTTTTTACTGTTCATATCATACTCCACAAGCTGCAGCGTTCTCATCTGCCAGCTTGAATCTGCCTTCAGGAATAAAATTGAACTGTCTTTTTTCAAATAATAAAGGCTTGTTAAATATGTATCGCCCATAGCTTGTGTAATCTGATTACACTCATCAGCAGTAAATACAGGCACATCGAATGCCTCGTTTTCAATATCTCCGGCAAAAATATTCAGCTTGCCTGACACAAGATTATACTCATAATTCGTCTCTTCATCAAATAATAAAATAAATATCCGCTTACCGTCCTTTGCACCTCGGTAACCGCAAAAACGGCTTGTGATTTCACCTATATCCTCAAAATGAACACGCCGGGTTATCTTTTCCTCTTTATAGTTGTAGGTCAGTATTCCGAAGGTGCCGTGCATTATAATTTTTTCATCATCGCCATAAAGGATTTCAGGCACATCGGTACCGATATTCATATCCTGAATATCAGACAAATCAATGCTGTTTTCCTTCTGCACTGAGCAGGAGATGAATATCAGTGAAAAAATAATTACAATTGTACACAGTATAGTTATTCTCTTAAAGCACATATCTAACCCCTCCTGCCTTTATATAAACATTAATCATAAATTTTGTCAAGTAAAAAAGACAGGTATGACCTGTCTTTTTATGTTTATTTCTTTTCAAGACGGGCAAAGTTTGCCATCATTTTTTTCGTTCCTGCTTTATCAAATGCAATTTCCATCAGGATATCGCCGCCCATTGGCTGAAGTGACAGGATTGTGCCTGTGCCGAAGGACTTATGTAAAACCGTATCACCGACCTTATAATCAGCACTTGGCTTTGCTGCTGCATTGCCTGCCTGTCCGAATTTGCGTGCGCCGATGCTTGAGGATGCAGTATGCGTAATTTTGCTGTTGCCTGCGTTCGGTACTTTATAGCTTTTGATTGAAACATCCTCTGTCACACTCATAGGGATTTCACGCAAAAAGCGTGATGCCATATTGCGGTTTGTTGTGCCGTAAAGCATACGCTGCTGTGCATTGACGAGGTAGAGCTTTTCCTTTGCACGGGTGATACCGACGTAAGCAAGACGGCGTTCCTCCTCAAGCTCCTCTTCACTGAACATACACTGAGCACCCGGGAAAATGCCTTCCTCCATACCGGGGATAAATACCACAGGGAACTCAAGACCCTTTGCCGAATGGAGCGTCATAAGCACAACGGAATCCTCATCCTCATTGTATGAATCAATATCACTTATGAGTGCTACATCCTCTAAGAACGCTGACAAATCCGGCTCCTCACTCTCCTCCTGATACTTGATAAACATAGAGGAAAGCTCCTTGATATTATTAGCTCTGTCCTCAAAGGTTTCAGGGTCTTCGTTAAGATAATCCATATACTTTGTGGTTTCCAGCACCTCCTGCAAAAGGTCGGGAAGGGGCATTTTATCCTCAAGACATTTCTGAAAATGCGCAATCATATCCGTAAAGCCCATCAGCTTTGATGCACTGCGTGCCGTTTTTTGGAACTCGTCTGCACGCTGACAAACCTCAAAGGCAGACAATCCAAGACCTGCGGCAATTTCCATAACATTGCCAAACATCGTGTCACCAATCTGACGCTTTGGCACATTGATAATACGCTGCAGTCTTACATTATCAGCAGGATTATTAATAACAGCCATATAGGAAATAATGTCCTTGATTTCCTTTCTGTCAAAGAAACGATGACCGCCGATAATTCTGTGAGAAATACCGCTTTTAGTCAGCATAATTTCAAGATTTCTTGACTGAGCGTTCATTCTGTAAAGAATAGCGTGGTCACTGAGCTTTCTGCCGTTTTTAACATTTTTGAGTATTTCATCAATTATAAAGGCAGATTCATCACTTTCGTTCATTGCAGTATTGAAAACAATTTTGGCACCTTCACCCGAACGGGTAAACAGAGTCTTGCCCTTACGGTTTTTATTGTTGGCAATAACAGCATTTGCCGCATCAAGAATATTTTGTGTGGAACGGTAATTTTCCTCAAGCCTGATAACAACAGCACCCTTATAATGCTGTTCAAAGGACAAAATATTCTCAATAGTAGCACCGCGAAAACGATAAATACTCTGGTCATCATCACCAACAACACAGATGTTTTTGTACTTATCTGCAAGCAGTGAGGTCAGAACATACTGTGCGTGGTTTGTATCCTGATACTCATCAACCATAACATACTTAAACTGATTCTGGTAAAGCTCTCTTACCTCATCATTTTCTCTTAACAGCTTGACTGTATAATAAATGATATCGTCAAAATCCATAGCATCGCTTTTTTTCAGTTCATTCTGATAAAGCTCATAGCACTGTGCAATCTTTGCCTTGCGGAAATCATTGATTGTTGATGCTTTATATTCATCAGGATCAATAAGACTGTCCTTAGCTCTGCTGATTTCACCGAGTATGGATTTGTGATTCAGAAACTTGTCCTCAATACCAAGCTGCTTCTGGCACTGCTTCATTACCCTTTTCTGGTCGTCCGTATCATAGATTGTAAAATGATTTGTAAAGCCTAAATACTCACCATAGCGGCGCAGAATCCTTGCACAACAGCTGTGAAAGGTGTAAGCCCAGATACTGTTAGCCTCATCACCGATTGCTTTAACAAGCCTTTCCCTGAGCTCCCCTGCCGCCTTGTTTGTAAAGGTAATGGCAAGCACCTGCCATGGCAGAGCAAGTCCGCTTTCAATAATATGCTGAACTCTGTTAACCAGCACGGTTGTTTTGCCTGAGCCTGCACCTGCCAAAATAAGCAGAGGTCCTTCTGTTGTATTGACAGCCTTTTGCTGCATTTCGTTAAGTGGCATAATTTTATCTCCTTAAAAGTAAGAGAGAGTCGAACAAAACAAGGGTTGACTCTCTTTGGTTTAAATAAGGGTGACCGAAAAAAGTCACCCCTTATAAAATATTTTGTAATTATCTTAAAAGTGTAAGCAGAATACCTGCCGCAACTGCTGAGCCGATAACACCCGATACATTCGGACCCATAGCGTGCATAAGCAGGAAGTTTGACGGATTTTCCTTTTGACCTTCCTTCTGTGCCACACGTGCTGCCATTGGAACTGCGGATACACCTGCTGCACCGATAAGCGGATTGATTTTGCCTTTTGTAAATACATACATCAGCTTACCGAACAGTACACCGCAGGCAGTGCCGAGAGCAAAAGCAATTATACCAAGTCCGGCAATGAAGAAAGTTTCCTTTCTCCAAAATGTTTCCGCAGAAGTTGTTGCACCTACAGATATACCCAGCATTATGGTGATAATATTCATAAGCTCATTCTGAGCTGCCTTGGCAATACGTTCTGTACGTCCGCTCTCTTTAAGCAGGTTACCGAGCATAAGCATGCCAACAAGTGATGCCGCATCCGGTAACAGAAGTGAAACCACAACTGTTACGGCAATCGGGAACAGAATCTTCTCCAACTTCGATACGGGACGAAGATTGCCCATTACAACGGAGCGTTCCTTTTTGGTTGTTAAAGCCCTCATAATAGGCGGCTGAATCATCGGAACAAGCGCCATATAGGAGTATGCCGCCACGGCTATGGTACCAAGAAGTCCCGGAGCCAGCATAGACGTTACAAAGATAGCTGTCGGTCCGTCAGCACCGCCGATAATAGCGATAGAGCCTGCCTCATTCGGAGCAAAGCCCAAAACAATAGCACCAAGATAGGTGAAAAATATACCGAACTGTGCTGCAGCACCAAGAATAAAGCTCTTAGGATTGGCAATAAGCGGAGAGAAATCCGTCATTGCACCGATACCAAGGAATATGAGCGGAGGGTAAATACCTGCCTTAACACCGAAATACAGAAAATCCATAAGACCCGGTGTTGCACCAACAAACTCACCCCTGCCTGCAAGCAAATCCCTGAAGCCTTCAAGGTCGTGATACTGAACTGCAAGGTTAGCGCCCGGTATATTTGCAAGCAGCATACCGAATGCAATCGGCACCATAAGAAGAGGCTCAAAGCCTTTCTTAATTCCGAGCCAAAGAAAAACAAAAGCAAAGCCTATCATAATCAAGTTTTCATAACCGCCGTCGGCAGTAAAGAAATATGCATATCCTGAGTTTGAGAAGATACTTACGATAACCTCCCATACACCCTTTAATATTTCCATTTCATATCTCCTCCTTTAAAACGGTCTTGTGTTATCTATATTGGCAGCCTGTGCCCAGGGATTTCTGCCTGCAACATTTTTCTTTTTGATGGAACGAACAACAACGCCTGTTCCCTCGCTTGCAACAATTGCCGCTGTGATTGCAGCAACTACCTCGCCGCTGATCCCCTGCTCAACAACAGGTAACGGTGCAGGTGCAACTGTACTCTTAACCGCTTGCTCTGAAGCATTACTTGTAACAGAGGCTTCAGCAGACTCACCGGTTTTCTCAGCCAGCTTAGCCGCTTTTTTAGCTTTTTTTTCAACCTTTCTGAGTGCTCTTTTTTCTTCTGATGCTTTTGAACACTTTTCAATCTTAGGAACTATAACTCCAAACAAATTAAAAATTTGTATAAGAAGAAAAAGCACAGCTACAACTATAGTAATTCCGGCAATAATTACCGTGGCATCAAATAAAGATGGATTAACAAATTCAAACATTAAAATCGGACTCACCACAAATTCCCCCATTTTAAAATAGATTATTAGTATTATAAAACATATCACTTTGGATTTCAACGATAAATTATAATTTTTTTATTTCTGTCATTTTATATAAAATTACTTGATTTATTTGGAAAATAGTATATAATATTGTTAGATAAGGGAGGTATGGTTATGACAGAAAAAACACTTATCATCGCAATACTTGTTGCACTGATTTTATTATGGTTTGCAGAAACCCTTGGTATGCACAAAACAAGCAGAATACTTGGCGGAGCGATTGACCTCGGCTTTGCTGTCTTAAGATAGCTTAATTCATATATTTTGCGGGCTGACACTGTATCAGTCCGTTATTTTTTTGCATAATTCAACCCCTTACAGCGTAACCGTAAGGGGTTGTTGTTAATATGAATCTGTATTATACAATACCCTGTGCCATCATAGCATCTGCAACCTTCATAAAGCCTGCGATATTAGCACCTACAACAAAGTTGTCTTTTGCATCGAACTGCTCACATGCATCCTTCATATGATAATAAATATTAATCATAATGCCCTTAAGCTTTGCATCAACCTCGTCAAAGGTCCAGCTTGAACGAATTGAATTCTGACCCATTTCAAGAGCAGAAGTAGCAACACCGCCTGCATTGGAAGCCTTGCCGGGGATGAAAAGCACATTTCTGTCAAGGAATACCTGAGTAGCCGCAGTATCAGTAGGCATGTTAGCACCCTCACAAACTGCATAACAGCCTGTTTCAGCAAGTCTGATTGCCTGCGCCTCATTGATTTCATTCTGAGTTGCACAAGGAAGACCAACCTCACAAACTACATTGTCCCATACAGAGCCTTCACCATAGGTTGCATCAGGATGAGTTTCAAGATAAGTCTTAATTCTCTTTCTGTCAACCTCTTTAATCTGCTTAACAGCCTCAACATCAATACCATTTTCATCAATAATATAGCCTGCTGAGTCAGAGCAGGAAATTACCTTTGCACCAAGCTGTGTTGCCTTTTCCATAGCATAAATAGCAACATTACCTGAGCCTGAAACTGCTACTCTTGTACCATTAAGTTTCTTGCCGTGGTCCTTAAGAAGTTCTTCAGTAATATAAACAAGACCATAGCCTGTTGCCTCTGTTCTTGCAAGTGAGCCGCCGAAGCTGATACCCTTACCTGTAAGACAGCCCTCTGAACGATTTGTAAGCTTTTTGTACTGACCGTAGAGATAACCTACCTCTCGTGCACCTGTACCGATATCACCTGCAGGTACGTCCTCGTCAGCACCGATATACTTGTAAAGCTCATTCATAAATGCCTGGCAGAAACGCATAATTTCCATATCGCTCTTACCCTTAGGATCAAAGTCAGAGCCGCCCTTAGCACCGCCGATTGGCAGACCTGTAAGACTGTTCTTGAAAATCTGCTCAAAGCCAAGGAACTTAATAATACTAAGGTTAACACTTGGATGAAGTCTTAAACCGCCCTTAAAAGGACCGATAGCAGAGTTAAACTGAACACGATAGCCGCGGTTAACATGTACCTCGCCATTATCATCAACCCAAGGAATACGGAACATAACCTGTCTTTCAGGCTCAACAAGTCTTTCAAGCAGACCTGTCTTCTGGTATCTTGGATCATTATCTACTACAGGAGCTAATGATTCAAGTACCTCTTCTGCAGCCTGAATAAACTCAGGCTCATTAGGATTTTTGATTTTTAAATCATGTAAAACTTTCTGTGAATAAGTCACAATGATTCCTCCCTTAATATAATTTGTAATAACAAAAACAGGATTTTATATACATAAGAATGTATAAATCTCCTGTTCTAAGTGCCGTCTTTAACACTTTAGTGTGATTATAGCAACTTATTCTGATTTTGTCAACTTTTCTCGCATATTTATGCATTTTATGTATATTATTTGTCGTTTTATCTAATAATTATACGTTCAATATTACTAAAATATGATAAAATAACAAATGGACTGTAAAAATCTTTGTTTTTTACAGTCCATTTTCATAGAATTAAAGATTATTTTAATGTAACAACAGACTTAGTGCCGCTGTTCCAATTTGAATAA
>DKYL01000053.1:0-7634 GCA_002493325.1 Ruminococcaceae bacterium UBA7101 | reverse complement strand
TCCAATTTGAATAATCAACTGTGAAATCCTTTTTATATTCCAGCTTTTTACCGTTTCTGTCCGTTACAGTAATAGAAGGTCTTTGCACCTTTCCGTTATAAACAAATTCATTTTTTGAACGCTTAATTGACGATGCTTTAGGTACAGTTTGACCAAAATCAATAATCTTACTGCAGTCTGTACATACTTTCTGACCCGTAAAACCATCGTTTGTACAAGTTGCTTTTACTTGTTCAAACACAGTAGTATTACTGTGTTTACACGGAGAATAGTTTGAAGGAGCTTTGTCACTTAATGTTACTTTAAATGATCCCGGAGTATATGCATTTGCTGTGAACGCTGCTACTTCTCTCTTGTTTAAATACATTTCAATAACAAAATTTCCGTTAATATAATTATCATCTTCCATAATTACATTTTCAGCAGATGTGCTTTTTGTTGCCACGCCAAATGTATCAAGATTACCAGTGGAATAAAAATAATATGTACCTGCTTTTTCAGCAAAAAACATAAAACATATCATTTCATCGCGATCACCCGGGCTGGTAACAGTAACACTTTTGGTCTGACCCAATTTGATTTCATCATAGGATTCAGCCTTAGCTGAAAATTCAGCGCCTGCCGCTATGCTCATCAGCATTACTAATGACATAACGAGTGATAATAATTTTTTCATATCAATTTCTCCTTTATAAAATATTATCGTCGTAAGTCTATTATATCAAATGATTTGTTAGATTTCAATACATATTTTATTTTTTTATACTATATAATTATACAAAATTGACAAAATGTAATATTATTTTTTCTCTGACACGGATCCGATGTAAGCTGAAGTATTATTTTTCATTATGACAATGTTATTTTCGCTGAATACATCAAATAAATCCCCAAGTTCTTTAATGTATTCATTATAATTCACATCATCGCTTTTCAGAGAATATGAAGCGGACAGACTGCGTGTGATAAACCTTTCCTTTGTAAATTCAATCGGATTTTCAAAAACAAGCTTTTTAAAATTATGATTAAAAAATGCTGCAATACTCTCGTCATCATCCTTCATTCCGCCGTGATATCCCTTAAAATCAGGACAGTATTTTTTATATATTTCATAGCTTTTCACATTAAATTCGCTGTTCATATCACGGGTATTCCATACAAGCGCTACCCTGCCGTCAGGCTTTAAAATTCTTTTACATTCTTTTTTGAATTCTTCTGCATCAAACCAATGAAACGCCTGCGCAGCAGTGATGAAATGAACTGAATTGTCATCAAGACCTGTTGCATTTGCAGTGCCATTCACAAAAGACGCATTCGTATAGCCGGACAGCTCTTGTTCGGCTGTGTCAAGCATATCAGGATTAGGCTCTACAAGATAAACCCTGCTGCCTCGTTCAAGCAGGTATTTGGAAAATTTTCCTGTACCAGCACCGATATCTGCAATAACCGACTGAGATGAAACAGAAAAATCCTTATACAAGCAATCAAAAAGTGCCTGAGGATAACCCGGTCTGCCCTTAGTATAAGCTGCTGCACGACCGCTGAATTTTTTAGTATTATCCATAAGTCCCCCAAAGATATGGACCGATAAAAAATATCGGTCCGTTTTATCATCTATTTATTTAATCAGTGACTCTCCTGTCATTTCCTCAGGCTGAGGAAGACCGAGCATTTTAAGCATTGTCGGCGCAATGTCGCAAAGCTTACCGCCCTCACGAAGCACTGTACCCTCACCGCAGTTTGCAGCAACAAAGGGAACGGGATTTGTCGTGTGTGCTGTGAATGGTGAGCCGTCAGGCTCCTTCATCATATCTGCATTACCATGGTCAGCAGTGATAAACAGGCAGCCGCCCATTTTAACGACAGCATCATAAAGTGAGCCGACACATTTGTCAACAGCCTCAACAGCAGCAACGGCTGCGTCAAAAATACCTGTGTGTCCAACCATATCGCAGTTGGCAAAGTTAACGATAATTACATCATACTTGCCTGAAAGCACAGCTTCATCAAGCTTTTCCGAAACCTCGTAAGCACTCATTTCAGGCTTAAGGTCATAGGTTGCAACCTTTGGTGACGGGATAAGGATTCTGTCCTCGCCCTCATTAACAGCCTCAACACCGCCGTTAAAGAAGAAGGTTACGTGTGCATATTTCTCTGTTTCAGCAATTCTGAGCTGTGTCATATTGTTTTTAGCAAGATACTCACCAAGTGTATTGTTAAGACTCTGAGGCTTGAATGCAACAAGTACATTCGGCATTGTTGCATCGTACTGTGTCATACAAACATAGGTAAGCTCAAAGCGCTCTCTTTCAAAGCCTGTGAAAGCATCATCAACAAAGGTTCTTGTGATTTCTCTTGCCCTGTCAGGTCGGAAGTTGAAGAATACAACGCTGTCCTTAGCACCGATTCTGCCCTCATTCTCAAGGCATACGGTAGGCTCAATGAACTCATCGGTTACATTTTTGCCGTCAGCATCAACCTTTTCATAGCTTTCCTCAATTGCTTTAACAGGGTCAGAAGCCTTGATACCCTCACCGAATACAAGTGCATCATAAGCCTTTTTAACTCTGTCCCAGTTATTATCTCTGTCCATAGCATAATATCTGCCCACAACAGTAGCTACCTTGCCCACACCGATTTCATTCAGCTTTTCAACAGCCTCTGCAACAAAATCCTTGCCGCTGGTCGGCGGAACGTCACGTCCATCCATAATGCAGTGAAGATAAACCTTTTCAAGTCCCATTTTCTTAGCAAGTTCAACAATTGCCCAGATATGTGAATTATGAGAATGAACGCCGCCGTTGCTCATAAGACCCATAAGGTGAAGGGATGTGCCGTTGTCGATTGCATTCTGAACAGCAGTCTTTAATGCTTCGTTTTCAAAAAAGTCACCGTCTTCGATTGACTTTATAATTCTTGTAAGCTCCTGATAAACAATTCTGCCTGCACCGATATTGGTATGACCAACCTCGGAATTACCCATCTGACCGTCAGGCAAGCCGACATTCAAGCCTGATGCACCGATATAGGTGTATGGATTTTCAGCCATAATTCTGTCAAGATTTACTTTATTTGCGGCAGTAACAGCATTGCCGTAATCGCTGTCATTCTTGCCGAAACCGTCCATAATACAAAGTACTACAGGTTTTTTCATAATATAATGTCCTCCAAATTAAATGGGTGGGAAGTCCCACCCATATTAGATATTTATTATTTGCTTGCAGCCTTAACGATGATTGAAAAATCCTCAGCCTTAAGTGAAGCACCGCCGATAAGTCCGCCGTCAACATTCACCTTGGAAACAAGCTCGTCCGCATTCTTAGCGTTCATTGAGCCGCCATACTGGATTGTAACAGCCTGAGCTGCATCCTCACCATAAGCCTCTGCAATAGCCTGACGAACATATCCGTTGCCCTCGTCAGCCTGATCAGCAGTAGCAGTTACGCCTGTGCCGATAGCCCA
This sequence comes from Ruminococcaceae bacterium UBA7101, assembly GCA_002493325.1. Taxonomy (GTDB): domain Bacteria; phylum Bacillota; class Clostridia; order Oscillospirales; family Acutalibacteraceae; genus Eubacterium_R. Next base: position 4,172 of record DKYL01000053.1, on the reverse strand, counting down.
TACAGGCTCATAAGCGATAATAACATCTTTAAGCTGGTCAGCAGTAACATTTGTAAGAGCCATTTTGGTCTGATACTTTAAAAGTGTTTCTGTATAGCCAAGCTCTCTCTGCTCAAGCGTTTCACCAACACAAACGATTGGCTTAAGTCCCTTTTCAAGAGCCTTGAGTGTGCGAAGGTTAACGGTCTGATCTGTTTCGCCGAAATACTGTCTTCTTTCACTGTGACCGATAACAACATACTCTACACCAAGCTCAAGGAGCATATCTGCTGAAACCTCACCTGTGTAAGCACCGCTGTCCTTGAAGTGAACATTCTCGGCACCGATTTTGATGTTTGAGTCCTTAGCAGCCTCAACTGCTGCAGGAACATCAACAAATGGCACACAAAGAACAACATCACAGTCAGCATCTGCAACAAGTGGCTTCATTTCATTGATAAGTGCAGTTGTCTGTGCAGGAGTATTGTTCATTTTCCAGTTACCTGCGATAACTGCTTTTCTTAAATCTTTATTCATTTCAATATACCTCTTATTATCTATATTTATTTGATTAGCTGATTTTGTTCTTTAACAAAGCATAAGGACAAAAGAAACAATCAGAAATTAGTCTTTGTCCTGTAAAGCACAGATACCCGGTAAATCTTTACCTTCAAGGAACTCAAGTGAAGCACCGCCGCCTGTAGAGATATGGCTCATCTTGTCAGCAAAGCCAAGCTTTGTAACAGCAGCAACTGAATCACCGCCGCCGATAACTGAGATTGAACCGCTCTCTGCTACAGCCTTAGCTACGCAGATTGTACCTGCTGCAAAGTTATCCCACTCAGAAACACCCATAGGACCGTTCCAGATAACAGTGCCTGCGCCCTTGATTGCATCAGCAAAAATTTCCTGTGTTTTAGGACCGATGTCAAGACCCATCCAGCCGTCAGGAATTTCATCACTGTTCACAATCTGTGACTCTGTGTTCTCGTCATATTCCTTACCAACCTTGTTATCAACAGGAATAAGGAACTTAACGCCCTTCTCCTCAGCAGACTTCATCATTTCGCCAGCCTTCTCAACCCAGTCAGCCTCAAGAAGAGAATCACCGATGTTGTGACCGAGGAATTTCATAAAGGTATAAGCCATACCGCCGCCGATGATAATTGTGTCGCACTTTTCAATCAGGTTGGAGATAACACCGATTTTGTCTGAAACCTTTGCACCGCCGAGAATTGCAACAAGCGGTCTTTTAGGATCGGCAAGAGCGCCGCCCATAAACTTGATTTCCTTCTGGATAAGATAACCGCAAACTGCAGGTAAATAAGAAGCAACACCTGTTGTTGAGCAGTGTGCTCTGTGTGCAGTACCGAAAGCATCGTTAACGAAAATATCAGCAAGTGAAGCAAGCTCTTTTGAGAAATTCTCTTCGTTCTTTGTTTCTTCTTTTCTGTAACGAACATTCTCGAGGAGCATAACCTCGCCGTCCTTAAGCTCAGCAGCCATAGCCTTGGCATTTTCGCCGACTACCTCTGCATCCTCAGCAAGCTTAACCTCAACACCAAGATACTCGCTGAGCTTCTTAGCAACAGGAGCAAGGCTGAACTCAGGCTTGTACTCGCCCTTTGGTCTGCCGAGATGTGAGCAAAGAATAACCCTTGCACCGTTTTCCATTAAATATTTAATAGTAGGAAGAGCAGCAACAATTCTCTTGTCGTTTGTAATTTCTCCGTCCTTAAGCGGAACATTGAAATCACAGCGAGCCAAAACTCTTTTGCCCTTAACGTCAATGTCTTCAATCGTCTTTTTGTTTAAAGCGTCCATTAAAATTACCTCTCTTTTGATAGTTAATTTTTTAACAATTAATTTTTGACTATATAATTATATATTATTTTATCCTGTAATGCAAGAAATAATTACCTCATTTTACAAAATACAGATAATAAAACGCCAAACAGGAGTATTATTTGCTTTTTAAACCTGAACAATGAAAAAGTCCCCGGATAATTCCAAGGACTTTTAATGATATTGATATTATGCTTTATTGGTTTTCGCTGCTTCGGCTGCCGCCTGAATCTGTGCCTCAAGCTCAGCTTCCTTTTTCTCTCTGAATACTCTAATCTTATCCTCATATTCTGCTTCGTTAAATTTATATTTAAGCATCGGGAATATCTGAAGGATAAGACCGATAGAACCAAGAACAGTGAGCATAAAGAATATAGCATTGAGTACAGGCTTATGATTTGCCAGCATTACGTCTCTTGTCAGCTCTCCTGCATCCTTGAGGGCTGTAAGCTCTGTTGACATTGTTGAATAACCGAATGCATTAACAACTGCCATAACAATAAGATTAAACAGTGCAATACCGATTTTGTTGATAAGGCTCTTGAAGGAGAATACGGCACCCTCAAGTCTTTCACCGGTTTCCATTTCAATAACATCTACTGCGTCAGAGAATATAGCCTGAAGGAGCACAACGCTCATACCAACCGGGAAATTCGTGAAGAAACGGCATACACAATAAACAACAAAGCCGATTCTTGCCTGTGTGAGATTCTCGCTTGTATAAGGAACCAAATACTGGCAGACAACAAATACAATAATATTTGCAACAGCACATATCCATGACATATGTATGAAGAGTGTTTTCTTATCCATCTTCTTAAGCAATGCAGGAACAATCGCCATGGAAAGCATATAGGAAATACCGCTGCTGATACTCAGAATCGGGAAAAGAAGTCCCTCCTCTGTCAGATTCGGATTAAAGCCGATTGTAGTTTCCACCCATTCATTCAGGGCTGGGAAATTGAATATTCCGTAGCAGTTCCATTTAGCAAAGAACATAAGGAACATAGCACCAAGGTTAACAACTGCATTGAAAAATGCTGCAACAAGAATAGCTCTCATATTGCGGTTTCCGAATACAATCTTAAGGGCTTTTCTGTATTTTACAGGCTCTTTCTCAAGATAAACCTTTTCTTTGATACCAAAGAATGAAATTGCAATCGGAATACCTGCAAGCACAGCAAACACAATAGAAGCAACAAAGAATCCCATTCTTGCATCTTCAAACGCATAAACAATCGGGAAAAATACAATTGAAGGAAGGATTGTACCGATTGAGCCGAAAATATTGCTGATGGAAATAGCACTTACTCTCTTTTTGCTTTCAGGGAAAACAAGGGGAGTAAGACCCTGATAAGGAATATCAATTGCTGTATAAAAGGTATAGAAAATAAGATAAGCAGCAACTGCATACCAGAAATTGCCTGTATTAACAGATTCATTTGTCCTTATTACATGAAAATCATTTCCGATAGTAGAAATCGTTGAGGCAATATCTATCTGAGAAATTGCGAACGAATCCGAATTAACAAAATCAACAGGAGCAAAAAGCAAAATCAGACCAGTCATCATAGGAATAACCATCCACAGAAGATAAGGTCTGCACTTACCCCATTTTGTACGTGTTTTGTCAACAATCATACCCATCATCGGGTCATTCACAGCATCCCACACCTTAGTAACAGTAAGCACAAGACCTGCACCAACCATACCTAAGCCAAGATTATCTGCCAAATAAACATTGAGTGCATTACCGATAACATTAACAACGGTAAGCAATCCGAACGGAAGTAGAGAAAAAGCAAGAATTTCCTTAACACTTGCATCTCTCAAATTAATCATTTTCCTTTTTGCCAAAATATCCACCTCTTCATAAAAAAATACGTATGGAAAGAACACCACACGCTTATTGCCTAAGTATTATATCATAACAGCCGATAAAAAGATAGGGAAGAATGACAATAAATAAAAAAACATCTGTTTTGCACAAATAAAAATTTTATTTTTGTGCAAAACAGACATATTTTTAGCTGTATTTAAGGAATATAAAATCAAAAAAGCACGATTTCAAAATTGAAACCGTGCTTAATTTCATTATTTTATTACTGCTCAACAGGATAAACAGAAACCTTTTTTCTGTCCTTACCCATTCTCTCAAACTTAACAGTGCCGTCGATAAGAGCAAAAAGAGTATCGTCCTTACCAATGCCAACATTATTGCCAGGGTGAATATGAGTGCCTCTCTGGCGGTAAAGGATATTGCCTGCAAGAACAAACTGTCCGTCAGCTCTCTTAGCACCAAGACGCTTTGACTCTGAATCACGACCGTTCTTTGTAGAACCCATACC
>DKYL01000017.1 GCA_002493325.1 Ruminococcaceae bacterium UBA7101 | reverse complement strand
ATAGCCGTAAATACGGGTGATTTCCTCAATAATATCTGCCTTGATGGTAACGTCCTTTGTTGCTCTCCAGCTTGGAACGATAACACTGAACTGATTATCAGCCAGTGAAACGGTAAAGCCCAGTGAACTGAGTGTATTTACTATTGTATCATTATCAATATCAATACCTGTGTACTTATCAACAAAAGCCTTGTCAAAGTCAAGCTTAACCTCATCATATTTGAATGCATATTCATCCGTAAGGGATGAAACAACCTGAACACCGCTGTCAATATCTGTCATCAGCTTAACAAAACGTGCGATAGCAGGCACAGTCATTTCAGGGTCAAGGCACTTTTCATAACGCATGGATGCATCTGTTCTGTGTGAAAGACGAACAGTTGATTTGCGGATTGAAACTGCATTAAAGGTTGCAGATTCAAGGGTCAGTGTTGTTGTATCCTCAACAATTTCACTGTCAAGACCGCCCATAATACCTGCAATGGCAACAGGGGTATTGTCATTGCAAATCATCAGTGTATCTTCATCAATATTTCTTTCAACGCCGTCAAGAGTCTGGAAAGTGAATTTTTCATCAAAACGCTTAATACGAATTTTTTCAACCTTGCGTGAATCAAATGCATGCATCGGCTGACCCATTTCAAGCATTAAATAGTTTGTTAAATCTGCAAGGAAATTGATTGCTCTCATTCCGCAGTAGAACAGACGGATACGCATATTCACAGGTGAAACAGCAGTATTGATATTCTCGACCTGTAAACAGGAATATCTCTGACAAAGCGGATCTTCAATCTTCATATCCACCTTTGGCAGATTGTTATACTGTGACAAATCAACCGTATCAAGAGGTTTGAGTTCCCTGCCTGCAAGAGCTGCAAACTCACGGGCAATGCCATAGTGACCCCAAAGGTCAGGACGGTTTGTCAGTGACTTATTGTCAACCTCAAAGATAATATCATCAATCTGGTACAAATCCTTAATATCAGTACCGTTGGCAACCTCCTCGGTAATATCCATAATACCTGAATTATCGTCGCTGATACCGATTTCCTTTTCACTGCAGCACATACCGTAAGAGGTATAGCCTGCAAGCGGACGAGGTGAAATTTCAATCTCGCCAAGCTTTGCACCAACCTTGGCAAAAGCTGTTTTCATACCGACTCTTACATTCGGTGCACCGCAAACAACATCTGTAAGCTCTGCATCACCTGCATCAACCTTTAAAAGATGAAGCTTTTTGGAATCAGGGTGATTTTCAACAGATTTAATCTCAGCAACAACAACACCTGATAAATCGCTGCCCTTAAAGAATATTTCGTTTTCTACCTCAGCAGTGGAAAGGGAGAAACGGTGAATCAAGTCAAGCTTGTCAAGACCTGTGAAATCCACGAAATCACTGATCCAGTTCATTGATAAAAACATAATTTTACTCTCCTTTCTTACTCATCATCGGTAAACTGTGACAGGCTCTTAAGGCTGCCGCTGTTTAAATCACGAATATCTTTAATACCATATTTCATCATAACAAGTCTTGTTAAACCAAGACCGAAAGCAAAGCCTGTGTACTCGTCAGGATCAATGCCGCCCGCCTTAAGCACCTCAGGGTGAATCATACCGCAAGGGCAAAGCTCAAGCCAGCCGCTGTGCTTACAGCTCGGGCAGCCCTCACCGCCGCAGATAAGACAGCTTATATCAAGCTCAAAACCGGGCTCTACGAATGGGAAAAAGCCGGGACGAAGACGAACCTTAATATCCTTCTGAAATACCTCTGAAAGCATTGTTTTCATAAAATAAATCAGATTTGAAATAGAAATATTTTTGTCAACCATAACACCCTCCATCTGGAAGAAGGTGTTTTCGTGGCAGGCATCCGTTGCCTCATTTCTGAAGCATCTGCCCGGGAAAATTGCCTTAATCGGCACACCGTCATTGACAAGTGCATCCTTATACTTTTTATAAATTGCATTCTGTGCTGCTGAGGTCTGGCTCTTTAAAAGCTGACCGTTTTCTAAATAATAGGTGTCCTGCATATCTCTTGCAGGGTGATGCTTTGGAATATTAAGTGACTCAAAGCATTCATAGTCGGTTACAACCTCGCTGTAATCCTCAACAGTAAAGCCCATTGATTTAAATATACGCTCAACCTCACGCTGTACTAAGGTAATGGGATGATATGAGCCACGCTCAAGCTTTGCAGGCATTGAAATATCAAACTCAGGCATTGAGTTGATTTCCCTTTCAATTTCCTTTTCCTTAAGCTCTGCTGTTTTTTCTGCAATCTTATTTGCAACAGCACCCTTGAGCTCATTAACCTTTGCACCAAGTGCCTTTCTTTCATCGTTTGAAAGCTCTTTCATTCCCTTGAGCAAATCGGTTACACTGCCCTTTTTGCCAAGGTACTGAACACGGATGCTTTCAAGCTCAGCCGAATTTTCAATTTTTGAAAGCTCGGCTTCAAACTTTTCTCTGAGAGCTGTAATTCTGCTTTCCATAATTCCCTCCTAAAAAATAAAAAACCTTCACCTCATATGAGGCGAAAGTTAACTTCCGTGGTACCACTCAAATTGCAATTAAATAATTGCCGCTCTATGCTTTAACGCAGCACTACGCCTGACTTAGTTGCTCGTCAGGGACTCCCGGGCTGAAATTCGACTGACAATCTGTATGCACTCACACCGCCCGTGCACTCTCTTTAACATCAAAACAGTCTACTTACACCCGTTCAAGGTCTTTAATGATTAATGAGATTATAAACCAAAAACTATGAATAAGTCAAGCATTTTAAAAAAAGTGTTGTAATTTTAGTAAAATTTGTATATAATTAATGTGTAATGCTTTATAAGGAGGTGGCTTTACCTTGACTGATAAAACAATGACATTCAGAATTGGTGATGAAAAAGAGGATATTATGAAGGATACTTTAACCGAGGTATTTGATGCACTGCAGGAGAAGGGATATAATCCCATCAATCAGATTGTCGGCTATATTCTTTCAGAAGACCCCACATACATCACAACACACAACAATGCACGAAGCCTCATAAGGCGCATTGATCGTGATGAATTATTAGCGGCTATGGTAAAGTCTTATCTCGGCTAAAATACGTTAAAAGGAGGGTTATCTTTGGCAGAGGATAAAATGGAAAAATTCCTGGAATACAAAGGTAAGCCTTTGGTTAGATGCGGCAAAACCATTTATTATGGTAATATGAATGATCCATATGTAATCTGTCTCAACATCATCAATGAGGATGACAGTATTGAGGATTTGAAAGTATCGGGCAAGGTCGCTATTCAGCTTCTTAATACCGATGAGGATGTATCACCAAAGGAAAAAATAGTTAAGAAAAGTGAAAAAGTCGGTCTTTTCAATGCATTAGACCTTGGTGCTGTATGGCTTGAAAGAGCTTTAAAGCAATCTTAATCAATGAGCTGATTGTGAATTATTGCAATCAGCTTTCGTTTTATAAAGCGGAGGTAAATATTATTATGTATAAAGCAAATGATAACAGATATGATAAAATGACTTACAGCTACTGCGGTGAAAGCGGACTGGCACTGCCTAAAATTTCCGTGGGACTGTGGCAGAATTTCGGAATAAATGATGATTATGACACGATGAAGGACATCATCCTCACCGCCTTTGACAATGGAATCACCCATTTTGATTTGGCGAACAACTATGGTCCTGAGCCGGGAAGAGCCGAAATTAACTTCGGTAAAATATTTAAAGAAAATCTCAAGCCCTATCGTGATGAATTAATAATAAGCACCAAGGCAGGCTATGAAATGTGGCAGGGTCCTTACGGCGGCAGAGGCGGCTCAAGAAAATATCTTATGGCATCCCTTGACCAGAGTCTTCAAAGAATGGGGCTTGATTATGTCGATATTTTTTATCACCACTGTATGACGCCTGAAACTCCGCTTAAAGAAACTGCACTCTGTCTTGCAGATATTGTCAGACAGGGCAAGGCTTTGTATGCAGGCATAAGCAACTATGACGGAAAAACAATGCACAAAATGCATCACAAATTTGATGATTATAATGTGCCCTTTATTATCAACCAGAACAGATATTCCATATTTGACAGAACTATTGAGCACAACGATTTAATCAAGGAGGCTCACGATAAGCACAAGGGCATTATCGCTTTTTCTCCACTCGCACAGGGTCAGCTAAGTGATAAATTTGAAAACGGCATTCCTGAAAATTCAAGACTGCACGGCAACGAAAAGCTTCAGGCACACGTTGGCTATGACAGCCGCAGACCTTATCAGATTAAAGAGCTTTGCAATATGGCACATAAGCGTGGGCAGTCACTTTCACAAATGGCAATACAGTGGCTGGCACAGAATAAAAATATTACATCTGTTTTAGTGGGTGTACACTCAAAGGAACAGCTTCTTGAAAATCTGAAAGCCCTTGATTTCCCTGAGCTTACTGAGGGAGAGCTGATTCAGATTAACGGTATTACAGGCTGAATATGACACTCTGGCAGATGTTGAGAAATGGAGCTGAATTTCGTTTTTTGCGAGGATTGCTGTACAATGGTACCGCTTCCGAGCAAAAGACGGAAAACGCACAAAAGCCTTGTAATTCGTACGAATTACAAGGCTTTTAAATTGTTATTGTATGAACGTGATGACAAGAATGCCATTCCCTACAATATTTCAACAACATATATAATAATATTTCCGTGCGTGGTTCAGCCCACTTTATCGACAGTCTGAAACACCCTGCAGTCCATTGTGACTGCAGGGTGTTTTGCCATAATAAGAAAGGAGAAGTATTATGATTCACTGATTACTCTTTGAGCAATATGCTCAGGGGCTCTGTCATAACGGGCAAATTCTGTTTCAAATGAACCTCTGCCCTGTGTAATCTGACGCATTGAGGTTGAGAAGGTTGTCATCTCTCCGTCAGGTACCTCAGCAATAATTTCCTGATAGCCGTCACCTGTCGGTGTCATACCCAGCACTCTGCCGCGGCGTTTATTGATATCACCGATAATATCACCCATTGCATCATCATTCACAAAGGCTTTAAGTGTAACAATCGGCTCAAGGATTACAGGCATTGCCTTGCTGATACCCTCTTTAAAGGCAAGGCTTGCCGCCATTTTAAAGCTCATTTCACTTGAATCAACAGGATGATAGGAGCCGTCATAAAGTGTTGCTTTAACACCAACCATCGGATAGCCTGCAAGCACACCGCTTTCCATACACTCATTAAGACCCTTTTCAACTGCAGGGAAGAAATTCTTGGGCACAGAGCCGCCCACAACTCTCTCGGCAAATACTAATTTATCGGTATCATATGGCTCAAATTCAATAAATACATCACCGAACTGACCATGACCGCCGCTCTGCTTTTTATGCCTGCCCTGTGCAGAAACCTTTTTAGTGATTGTTTCTCTGTATGCAACCTTCGGTGTTTCCAGCTTAGCATTAACACCAAAGCGTTCCTTAAGTCTTGAAACCGTAACCTCAAGCTGCTGTTCACCAAGACCGGATATAATCTGCTCACGTGTTTCTGTATTATTTGTGAAAACGAGGGACGGATTTTCCTCGCAAAGCTTCATAAGACCTGAAGCAATTTTTTCCTCCTCGCCCTTTGCGGTTGCCTTAATTGCCATTTTGTATGTAGGAGTAGGAACAACAACACCGTCAAGCTTAACCACATTGGCTGCTGTGCACATTGTGTCACCTGTTGAAAAACCGCTGAGCTTTGTTATAGCACCGATGTCGCCTGCCTTCAGTTCAGCCACATCATTCTGCTTGGCACCAAACACCTTGACAAGCTTACCCATTTTTTCTTCCCTGCCTGTGTTTGCATTATAAGGAACAGTTGAAGCTGTGATTTTACCGCTGACAACCTTAAAGAAATTCAGCTTGCCGACAAAAGCATCACTAACTGTTTTAAAGCAGACTGCTGCAAGAGGTCCGTTTTCGTCAGCCGTAAGCTCAACAGGCTCTCCCTCACTGTCAATAGCATACTCACCCTTTGGAGCAGGGCAAACATCTGCGATAAAATCAAGGAGCATATCACAGGCAACACCTGTTAAGCCTGAAAGTGCAAAGACAGGAATAATGGAGCCGTCGGCAATACCAAGACTGACACCCTTAATCTTATCCTCTTTTGTAAGCTCCTCGCCCTCAAAGTATTTTTCCATAAGCTCCTCATCGCTTGAAGCCACTGCCTCGGCAAAGACTGCCTTGATAGCCTCAAATCTCGGAACGTCTGCAGGCTCAGGAGTTACCTCTTTTTTTGTGCCGTTTTCATAAACATAAGCCTTATCCTCTATCATATTATAATAGGAGCGCACCTCGCCTGCTGAAAGCACAGGAACGACAACAGGACAAACCTGTGTGCCGAATTTTGCAACAATACCATTAAAGCTCTTATAGAAATCCGCCCTTGCGTCATCCATTTTTGTTGTAACAAAAATTCTTGCAAGACCCTTTGAGCCTGCATTTTTAAACGCCTTTTCAGCGCCTACTGCCAAGCCCGAGCGTGCGGAAACAACAATAATAGCTGTATCAGCTGCCCTTATACCCTCGGCACTGCCCATAGCGAAATCAAATAATCCCGGAGTATCAATAAAGTTAATGTCCTTACCTTTATATTTAATGGATGCAACCGCACTTGAAATACCGATTTTTCTTTTTCTTTCCTCAGCATCAAAGTCACATACTGTATTTCCGTCAAGAACCTTACCCTGTCTTTCGGTAGCGCCTGCTATATTCAGCATTGCCTCACAAAGTGTAGTTTTACCCTTTGATGCGTGACCAACCAGAGTTATATTTCTGATATTTCCTGCGTTGTTACTCATAATAAACACCTTCTTAATTTATTCATTGTGCATATTGTACAATAATTTTCAACATCCGTCAATGGTATATTAATATTTTTAACAATTTGTTATAAATATATTTGTTAAAATCCGCTTGTTTACCTACAAATTATAATTTAACTTGAATATAAAACATTTCTATATTATAATAGTTGAGCTATGACGAATAAAAAAGAAACATTGCTTTTTGCATTAAAAAAATCACTGCCTGTTCTTTTTGGTTATCTGTTCCTCGGCTCTGCCTTCGGAATAATGCTTTATGATGCAGGCTACAATTTCATATGGGCTATATTTATTTCACTGACAGTATATGCAGGCTCAGGACAATTCTTGCTTGTGGATTTGCTTCGTCAGGGTGCAGGTTTGCCGACCGTTGCAATGATGACGCTGTTTATCAATTCAAGGCATATGTTTTACGGACTGAGCTATGTTGACAAATTCAAGCAGGGCAAATGGCGTTATCCCTTTATGATTTTCAGCCTGACTGATGAAACATATTCTGTCAACACCTCAATCACCACAGTTCCTGATAATGTCAACGAGGCTCACGCAAGATTTTTAATCGGTGTTTTTGACCACATTTACTGGATACTCGGCTCTGTTGTCGGTTCTCTGGCAGGACAGATTATTCCGATTGATTTCACAGGTATTGACTTTTCAATGACTGCACTTTTTGTTGTAATCTTTATTGATCTTGTGCGGGATAAAAACGGCAGAGGAAAGCTTGTGGGCTTTATCGGTATTCTTTGTGCAGTGCTGTGCCTGATTATTTTTAAAGCAGATAATTTCCTGCTCCCCACACTGATACTCACTGTGGCGGTTCTGTCAGCTGCTAAGCCCTATTTCGGCAAGGAGGTAATATGATATGCCCCTTAGTATGAAACAAACCATACTTATTATTGCAGTGGCTGCCGTCTGTACCTTCGCAACAAGGCTTTTCCCCTTTGCACTTTTCCCCGGAAAAAAGGAAGTTCCTAAATTTATTCACTATCTTGGTGAAATTCTGCCTGTGGCGATTATCGGTGTTCTGATTGTGTACTGCCTGCGTGATTTCACAAAGGGCAATATAAATTCCATTATTCCGCAGATAATCGCAGTTGCCGCAACAGCCATTATACATATATGGAAAAGGAATACACTGCTGAGCATAGCGGTGGGCACAATCGGATATATGCTTTTAATTCACTTTGTGTTTGTATAAATCCCAAAAAGAGAGGTAAATCCTCTCTTTTTTCTTGACAAATTTTTCACACTATGATAATCTATGCATAGAACATCTATGTAATGAAAGGAGTTGACAAAATGAAATTCAGTAAAGAGCTTGTAAGCGGCAGCACTCCCACGCTGATTCTTGCAGTAATTGAAAAAGAAGATATGTATGGCTACAGGATTGCGAAGGAGCTTGAAAAAAGGAGTGAAAATGCTTTTTCTCTTAAAGAAGGAACAATGTATCCCATTCTCCATTCTCTGGAAAAGGAAAAGCTGGTAGAATCCTACTGGAAAAATGCCGAAGGCAGAAAAAGAAAATATTACCACATCACTAAGAAAGGCACAAAATTCCTTGCTGACAGAAAGGTTGAATTTGAAGAATTTACCGTATCTGTTAAAAAGGTACTTAATTTTGCATAATGAACATAAAAGATTATTTAAAAGATGCTACATCAAAAATATTTAATTTTAAAGAAAAGCAAAAGGTTGAATTTGAGCTGACTGACCATATTCTGAATCAAAAGGCATTTAATGAAGAAATCGGATATGATTCTGAAAAAGCAGAGGAAATGGCTGTTGAAAGAATGGGTGAAGGCAGCGAAATTGCCGAACAGCTCGGCACACTGCATAACGATTTTTACACACCTGTCGGGGACATAATCTGTACTGTAATATGGCTTCTTCTCCTTGGCGGAGCATTTTATCTGTTAAAAGAATATATCTTTGATGATATCGGAACAATCGCAATAAGTATGTCAAGTATATTAGGGGCTATAGGATTATTTTTCATATGTTCCTATATTACAATAAAAAGAAACCGACTTCCTGTTTGCATAATGAATTTCATAGGCGGAATCGGCACCACTGTGTTTTCATATTTGGTAAGTTCAAATATCTGCAAAAATGTTTTTGGTTTTAACAATCTAATCAATTTATTGTTAAACGGAGACATACCGGAAAAATCAGAAATCAATAATTCTTTCTCAATTGTATTAACAGGTATAATAGGTGTTTTTATTGTTTTGATAACAATAGCATCAGCAAACTACTGTATAAAAACAAAAAATTGTAATAACAGTCTTGTTGATAATCATTTTAACAAGACAATGTCAAAAACAGTTATCTTGCTGGCAGTTATATTCATTACGATTGGTGTACTTTGTTCAACTAGATTTTTTGTTTTCCAAAATACAATTAAAGAAAAATACCGAAATGATTATATTTTGGCACTTGATATTACCGAAAAATGTGAAACTGTTGACGATGTTATCAGTTATGTAAATCAAAATTCCGCAGATTTTACAGAAACTAAAAAGAATAATAAAATAATAGGTTACAGCTTAAGCAGTGACATTGGTAACATAATAATAAGTTTTAATATTGACGAAGAAGATGAAAATAAAAAAGAAACTGCAACTGATAAATTAAGAAAAATATTTGCAAATGCGATTTTGAATACTTTTCCGGAGTCAGCTGAAAAGCAAAGTGACTATACCCTTAATTTGGCGATAGCTAATTTAGGTAAATACAAGAACGGTTATGATTCAATATCACTTGCAAAACTTCACATTAAACCTGAGGAACTGGATAACATACACAACTTTACTGCTACCGAAAAAGAGAACGAAGAATATTTAGAATTTTTTAATGATTATCTGCCTAAAAATTTGTATATCACACCATCAAATAATCAAAAAACGCATGATAGCGAATTGGTATATACTTTTACTGCAGGAAATAACGAAAATTCATTTGACACAGATTTTAATATTACACTTCGTTCCGAAAAATATATATCAATAGAAGAGCAAAAGAAAAATATAGTTGAATTCTTTAAAGTAAATCCAAATGCAAGTAATGCTGACATTACTAAAAAATTAAACTGCAAATCATATGGTCCCGGATATTCATATGACGAATACAAAGAATTAATAACCTCTGTATATGATTCAGTGTATTCCGAAGCATATACACGGGGTAACCTTTTCTCATCCTTCGAGTTTGACGAAAAAGAGTTATCCGAGAATAGTATTATTGAGCATTATAATGATTTATTCATATATCAATTATCCGATGACTTACTCTTTATGAAAAAGGAATATAATGATTCAATTTTAATTATTTTCTCTTCCAAAACCAATATCAAGTTTTTCTCTATTGAAAGCACAGAAGAAGCAGAAGAAAAATATGTTTCAAGCTATGGCGGTAACTGGCGAAAAACAAGACTGGAACCCGATTTAGTATACTTTGACCGAAACGGCACCGCATATAAAGATTATGAAGATATTCCGTATTTCACTAAAAACGGAACAAGATTCAGATTTGAATATGATGAAGAAAATAAGCTGTATTATTTAATAGGATTGAACGGTGAAAAATATGAAGCTGATTTCGGATACATTGATGAAAACAGTAATTTATATTTTTATGTTGGCGATGAGGCGCTCAAAAAACGAAATCCGAACGAACCATATTATTATAACAGTGATGGTGTCAGATTCACTAAATCATTGGAAACAAACTGGGATAAAGATGGTAATCTTATTAATTTTGATGACTATCTTTCAACGTATGATTAACAAAAAGACTTGTTCGGTTCGCTGAACAAGTCTTTTCCTATATTATTTAATTTTAGCAATGGTTACGCCGTTTTCGCCCTCGCCGTATTTACCAAGGCGGTATTCTGAGATATTCGGATGCGTTTTAAGATAATCGGTAACAGCCGCCCTTAAAGCGCCTGTGCCCTTGCCGTGAATAATTCTGATTTCCTCAATGCTGTTTAAAACACATTTATCAATAAAGAGTCCAAGCTCACCCAGTGCCTCATCGACCATATTACCTCTGAGGTCAAGCTCTGTCTTAACATCAGCGTCTGCTCGTGAAGATGTGCGGTACACATTATGCTGTGCAGCCTTCTGCTGTTTCTTCGGCTTATCAAGAAGCATAATATCACTCAGCTTAACACGTGTTTTAAGAAGTCCCGATTTAACAAGAACATTATTTTCCTTAATCTCAACAATCTCGCCCTCACCGATACCGCGAATAACAACCCTGTCCCCTGCCACAGGCTTTCTCGGCAGCTTATAATCATCGTCCCAGTTATCAGCAAGCTCCATAGGGTTAACAAGCTCATCCATTTCACCCATCTGGTTTTTAACAGCACGGCGGGTTTTGCGGGCAATTTCTGTTGCATTGGTGCTGTTCTGCTCTCTTTTCAGCTTTTCAAGTTCCAGCAGAAATTCGCTTGATTTACGCTTTGCAGCATCAATCAGCTTTTCCGCCTCACGCTTTGCCTTGTCAAGCTCACGCTGCTTAAGGGTTTCTATTTTATCCCTTTCGCTCTGTGCTCTTTCTTCAATTTTCTTTGCTCTCGCTGTCATTTCCTCGGCAATTTTTCTTTCATCCTCAAGCGCCTGACGTGACTGCTCAAGCTGTTCAAGAACGGCTTCAAAATCACGATTATCACTTCCTACAATTGCCATTGCATTATCAATAACTGATTTATCCATACCAAGATGTGTGGTGATTGCAAAAGCATTTGACCTGCCGGGAACACCGATAAGCAGTCTGTATGTAGGTCTTAGAGTATCAACATCAAACTCACAGCAGCCGTTCGTTACGCCTGCCGTTTCAAGTGCATAGGCTTTAAGCTCTGCATAATGGGTTGTGGCAGCAATTGTTGCCCCCTGTGACCTTAGCTTTTCTATAATAGAAACAGCAAGTGCCGCACCCTCGATGGGGTCAGTGCCTGCACCAAGCTCATCAATCAGCACAAGTGAATGATTATCTGCCTTTGACATAATCTCAATAATATTGACCATGTGGGCAGAAAAGGTTGAAAGTGACTGTGCAATACTCTGCTCGTCGCCGATATCAACAAGAATTTTGTCAAAAACAGCAAGCCTTGACCTGTCGGCAACGGGCAGCAACAGACCGCACATTGCCATAGCACTTAATAAGCCGAGTGTTTTAAGCGTAACGGTTTTACCGCCCGTGTTCGGTCCTGTGATGACAAGTGTGTCATATTCCTCACCGAGCCTTATGTCGGTAGGCACAACCTTATTTTTGTCAATAAGGGGATGACGTGCTTTTTTCAGATTCACAATGCCCTCGTTATTGAGCAGAGGCTTAGTAGCCTTCATTTTATAGGCAAGGTGTGCCTTTGCAAAAATAAGATTCAGCATAACCGCACAGTTATAGGAGTGCTTAATGCTCTCGGCAAACTCCCCTGCCTCAGCAGAAATCTCAAAGAGAATACGCATAATCTCGTCACGCTCTTTGCCCTGCAGCACCTTAATGTCATTGTTTGCATCCACAACAGAGGTAGGCTCAATAAACACCGTTGCACCTGTTGATGAGGTATCGTGAACAAGACCGGGAACATTTCCCCTGTGCTCTGCCTTAACAGGCACAACAAAACGTCCGCCTCGCTGCGTGACAATAGCCTCCTGCAAATACTGCTGATAGTGCGCAGAATGAATCATACTGTCAAGCTTTTCACGGATTGAGCTTTCCTTTGACCTGATTTTTCTTCTTATGTCTGCTAAAAGTTCGCTGGCTTTATCAGCAATTTCCTCTTCGCTGATGATGGATGTAAAAATCTTTGTTTCAAGGTATTTGTTTGTGGTAATACCCTCAAAGAAAAAATCAAGCTTTGTTCTGACGCCGCTGCAGTGACCGTGCCATTCATCAAGGGCACGGATTGACCTTAAGCAGTAGCCTATATCCAGCAGCTCCTTGGGATTGAGCGAACCGCCTGCTGCCGCCCTGTGCAGCGGATTATTCACATTTTTCAGCCCTGAGAATGACGGACCGCCGAAGCGAGCAAGAAGTGAAAAGGCATCCTCTGTCTGACTGAGCAGCAGTTCAACCTCATTCAAATCCGTGCAGGGCTTTAAGCTGAGTGCCATATCCTTCGCATCGTCGCAGGTACATTCATTCGCCAGCTTTTCTAAAATAATATCCAGTTCAAGAGTTTTAAAATTTTTATCCATTATAGTATTCCTTTATAAAACGCTAACGTCGGCAAATTCTTTTGTATTCTTGACATCATATATTTTTCGCTGATGTCGCATAAAAGGTTCAGATTTTCCTCACTGAGTGTAAATGAAAAAATCTTTTTCGGCTCGGTAAGGCAAATAAAACGAATAGCGGTAATCACATTTTTAGGGCACGGTATTGCACCGGGAACGCCGCAGTTTTCGCAATAAATCAAGCCATTCATTGTATCAAAATACATCAAATCCGTTTCATATGCAGAGCATTTTGCACAGGCTAAGATACTCGGCATATAGCCGCCAAGGGACATTAACCGAAACTCGACAGCTGCTTTAATAAGTCTTATGTCCTTACTGCTGTTGCAAAGCAGATGAAGAGAATTGAGCATAACAGACAGCATTTCTGCCGCCGGCTGTTCCTCCTCACCAACCTCATAGGCAAGCTGTGCAAAATACTGAGCAAGGGACAGCTTGACAATATCAAACCTTAAATCAAAAAACACCTCAATGGGTGAGGCATTGTCAACTATAAAGGCATCTTTGCCCCTGTAAAGTGAAAAATCACTGTAAGCAAAAAGTGATGTGGAGGATGCAAGCCTGTTTTTTAGCTGCTTTGCACCACGCACAAAGGCACGGACAAGTCCGTAATCAGCAGTAAGGAGAGTAACTAAACGGTCACTCTCCCCTATTGTCTGCTCCCTTATTACTAAGCCCTTGGTAGTGGTTGACATCATCACTCACCTTTTCATTTTCCTTATAACTTAAATAATCATTAACGGAGCCGCTGCTCCAGAATTCATTCCATTTATCATCCATAAATAACACCCCACAGTTATTTTATACTATGGCGGTGCAATTAGTTATGTTAAATTAATCCAAACCGAAATTGTGGATTAAACCTTCACGATTTCGCCAGTCCAGCTTAACCTTGACCCAGCAGTGAAGATTAACCTTTATTTGAAAAAAGCTTTCCAGATCCTGCCTTGCAAAGGTTGAAACCTTTTTCAGCATAGCACCGTTTTTACCGATGACCATACCCTTATGGCTTTCCCTTTCGCAGTAGATTGTTGCGTCAATATCCAATATATCCTTATCGTCACGCTCACGCATTTTTTCAACAGCCACTGCAATACCGTGGGGAATTTCCTTATCCATAAGCCTTAAGATTTTTTCACGGATGATTTCAGCCGCCAGAACACGCTCGGGCTGGTCGGTCAGTGTATCTTCAGGGAAAAAGTGCGGTGACTCAAAAGCAAGCTTTTTCAGCTCGTCCACAAGCTCGTCAACATGGTCGCCCTCAGTTGCACTGACAGGAACAACGGCAGTGAAATCGAACATGGAATTAATCTCAACAATTCTTTCAAGCAGTTCCTTTTTATCGGCTATCATATCAATTTTATTGATTGCAAGAATCACAGGGCATTTCTGCTTTTTGAACATTTCAATAAGCTGCAGCTCCTGCTCATTAAGCTTGCCCTTCGGCTCAACGATAAACAGGCAGGCGTCAACACCGCCGACGGTGTCACCAACAGCCTCATTCATTTTTTCACCAAGCTTGTTATGTGCAATGTGAAAGCCGGGTGTATCGGTGAAAACAAGCTGTGTTTCATCCTCCGTAAGAACACCCATAATTTTTGTTCTTGTGGTCTGGGGCTTTGATGAAACGATAGCAATTTTCTGACCGAGTATTTTGTTAAGTATTGAAGATTTACCCACATTGGGCTTGCCGACAATGGCAATAAAAGCGGTTTTCGTCATTATTCGTCACCCATATAGTAGCTGTTGTCACGCTTCCAGCCGATTTGTGTAAGCACGGTTTCTTCCTTTTCACGCATATGTACCTCTTCAAGACCGCCTGCCTCGTGGTCATAGCCGAGCAGATGCAGCATGGAATGTACGGTTAAAAATCCGATTTCTCTTTGCAGCGGATGATTATAAAGATCCGCCTGCTCCACAGCCTTTTCAATGGAAATAACGATATCGCCAAGCATTTTTGCACCTGTGTCAAGATTCGTGTCATAAACGCCGTTTTCACCCAAAGGAAAAGACAGCACATCCGTTTCCCTGTCAATATTTCTGTACTGCTTATTCAGCTCGTGAATACGTTCATTATCAACAAAGGTAACACTAACCTCAGCAGAGCCGTCAAACTTTTCAAGCTCAAGGACAGCGTGACAGCAGCGTCTGATTAACAGTCTGATGCCTGTGGGAATCTTTACCTTTTTTTGTTCGTTTGAAATCATTACCTTTACGGTGTCCATTACTTTCCCTCCTCGTATTTCTGGTAAGCATTGACGATATCCTGCACCAGCTTATGGCGCACAACATCCTTCTGATTAAATCTGCATATTGCAATATCGTCAATGTCCTTAAGAATTTTAAGAACCTTTTTAAGCCCTGACTTTTTTCCGTCGGGCAAATCTATCTGTGTAATATCACCTGTAATCACCATCTTTGACCCGAAGCCAAGACGTGTTAAAAACATCTTCATCTGCTCAGGTGTGGTATTCTGTGCCTCGTCAAGAATGATAAAGCTGTCATCAAGGGTGCGTCCTCTCAT
Source organism: Ruminococcaceae bacterium UBA7101 (assembly GCA_002493325.1). Taxonomy (GTDB): domain Bacteria; phylum Bacillota; class Clostridia; order Oscillospirales; family Acutalibacteraceae; genus Eubacterium_R. The sequence continues at coordinate 28,720 of DKYL01000017.1, read as the reverse complement.
ATAGGCAAGAGGTGCAACCTCAATAGCACCACGCTCCTGACAGCGCTGAAAGTTCTCTGCACCAAGCATATCAAAAAGTGCATCATAAAGCGGTCTTAAATAAGGGTCAACCTTGCTCTGCAAATCACCGGGTAAAAAGCCCAGCTTTTCGCCTGCCTCAACAGCAGGGCGTGTCAGAATAATTCTGTTAACCTCTTTTGCCCTGAAGGCAGTAACAGCCATTGCAACCGCAAGGTAGGTTTTACCTGTTCCTGCAGGACCCACACCAAAGGTTATGGTATGATTTCTTATAGCTTCACAGTACTTCTTCTGCCCCAGTGTTTTAGGCTTGACAGGCTTGCCCTTTGAGGTGATACAGATTGAATCACTGCTCATAGAGCTCAGCTTGTCCTCATTGCCCTCATTCACAAGTGACAGCACATACCTGACATTCTGGTTGGTAAGACTTTCACCCTTGCTTATCAGCATAAGCATAGAGTTCAGTGCCCTTGTTGCCTTTGAAACATTCTCGGCATCACCGACCACCTTTAAATCCGTACCGCGTGATATAACAGATACACTGTATTCCTTTTCGATTAACTTTATATTTTCATCAAAGCTTCCGAACAGGCTCACAGCCTGCTCCAATGCTTCAAACTCAATTATCTGTTCAATCATTATTTTTCTCTACTTTTATTTTTTCAATTCGTCTGTCGCTGACCTCTAAAACAGTAAAGGTCAAGCCCTCGTAGGTACAAACCTCCTGCTCGGTATTTTCACCTGTGGGCAGAAAGCCCAGAAGATTAATAACAAAGCCTGCCAGCGTATCATAATCACCCTCGGGGAATTTAACACCCAGCACCTCGCTGACATCGTCAATATCACTGATACCGTCAAAGGTATAGGTTTTGTCGTCAATCTTTGTTACCTGCTCTTCCTCATTATCATATTCATCACGGATATTACCGAAAATACATTCCATAACATCCTCGGTTGTAACAAGTCCTGCAGTACCGCCGTATTCGTCAACAACAATTGCCATCATGGTTCTTTTTTCAGTCATCTGAGCAAAAAGCTTTCCGCAGGGTATTGTTTCAGGCACAAAAAGCGGCTTGCGGATATAATCAGTCAGCTTGTCATCACCTGATATTTTTGTGCCGACAAATTTAAGCAGATCCTTCACATATATTATGCCGCAAATATTGTCCAAATCCTCTTTAAAAACAGGAATTCTTGATCTTCCCTCATTTATGGACAGCTTGACTGCCTCTTCAATGGAATCATTAATATCCACAGCGTCAATATCTGTTCTGTGTGTCATAATGTCGCCTGCATTCAAATCATCAAATTCAAATATGTTATTAATCATATCCCTTTGATTTTTTTCAAGCTCACCGACATTTTCGTCACCCTCCACCAACTGCTTGATTTCTTCCTCTGTGGAGCTTTCCTTTTTAAAAAGCCTTCTAAGACCACCGCCCATTTAGGCATATCCCTCCAATATAAACTTAAATTTACAGATATTATATAATAAAATTATTAGTTTGTAAAGTCTTGTAATATATGCTATAATCTTAAACAGGTGATTATTATGCTTGATTTGCTTGCTGAAAAAGAGAATATATGGGATTTTCTTGCACGTGACGGCAAACCGATTGCTGTCTATGGTATGGGCAACGGTGCAGAAAAAATAATCAGCACACTTGAAAGCTACGGTGTCAAGGTGGATGAAATTTTTGCCAGTGATGAATTTGTAAGAGGTCACAGCTTTCTTGGCTATAAGGTAAAGAAATACAGTGATATATGCAGAGAATATGACGATTTCAATGTTGTTCTTGCATTTGCCACACACCTTGATAATGTACTTGAAAATATAAAAAGAATAAATAGTGAGCACCCTGTTTTTGCTCCGGATGTTCCTGTTGCAGGCAGCGGACTTTTCACCACGGAATATGTTAAAGAAAATGAGGATAAATTTGATTTTGTCTATCATCACCTTGCAGATGACGAAAGCAAACAGGTTTACCTTGACATAATCAATTTTAAAATATCGGGCAAGGTTGATTATCTTTTCCATTCATTCTGTGATAAGAACAGTATTTACAGAGATATATTAAAACTCACCGACAATGAAATCATTGCCGATTTAGGGGCATATGACGGTGATACAATAAGAGAATTTACAGCATATACAAAGGGGAAATATAACCACATTTATGCCCTTGAGCCTGACCCGAAAAATTTCAGAAAGCTCTCTAAAAATACAGAAAATCTGACAAATATCGACATTTATAATATGGGTGCCTGGAGCAAGCGTGACACCCTTATTTTTGACAGACAGGGCAGCAGAAATTCAAAGCTGTCAAGCAAGGGTATACCTGTTGAGGTCTGTGACCTTGACAGTCTGATTGACTCCCCTGTCACAATGATAAAAATGGACATTGAGGGCAGCGAGCTGCAGGCACTGAGTGGTGCTGAACAAACCATCAAAGCATATAATCCAAAGCTATACATCTGTGCTTATCACAGAAACGAGGATTTGTTTTCACTTCCGATTAAAATACTGGAGTTGAATCCTGATTATAAGCTGTATTTCAGGCACAGCCAATACATACCTGCCTGGGAATCAAATTTTTACTGCATATGTGAATAAATTACCGAGGAAATAACAATGACAGCCATTTTATACAGTGTAATCATTTTTATAGCCTGCACAGTGGGCGCTGTTGTAGGAATCGGCGGCGGTATCATTATCAAACCGCTTCTTGATTTTATCGGAATACACAGCGTTGAAACAGTCGGTTTCATATCCACCTGTGCAGTATTTGCTATGAGCATAAGCTCATCCATCAAGCATATAAAATCAAAAACCGAAATGAAGCCAAAAATCGTTCTGCTTGTATCCATCGGCTCGGTTTTCGGCGGAATCATTGGTAATGAGATATTTGATCTGGTGCTTGCCAAGCTTAATTCCGATATAGTAAAGGGCATTCAGGCGGTTATAATAACAGCCTTTATCGTATTTGTAATCATCTATGTCAACGCAAAAAACATAAAAAGCTTTGAAATTAAAAATCCTGCCGCCATTATTGCTGTAGGGCTTATGCTGGGATTAATGAGTGCATTTTTAGGGATTGGCGGCGGACCGATTAACACTGCTTTTTTGGTGCTGTTATTTTCATTCACGGTTAAGGAAAGTGCCGTCTATTCGGTTGCAATTATATTTTTCAGTCAGCTGAGTCAGCTTATTACAATATTTATCAACAATCAATTTACTCCGTTTAAAGAGTATACACCTATTATTGTTGCCGCTATGGCAGTATCCGTTATCGGCGGAATTATCGGCTCTCAGCTTAACAAAAAGCTGTCCAACAAAACGATTACAAAAATATTTTCGGCAGTACTTATCATTGTTGCGGTCATCAATATTTATAACGCTGCTGTCGGTTTTATTGCAAAATAATACAGGGGGGGTAATTATGAAACAAAAAAACATTATTTTCTACTTTTCCGATCAGCAAAGATGGGACACCATAAACGAAACAGTGTCACCTAATCTTTGCCGTCTTGCCGGGGAGGGTGTTAAATTTGAAAACAACTTCACCTGCCAGCCCGTTTGCGGTCCTGCAAGAGCCTGCCTGCAGTCAGGAAAGTATGCCACACAGGTCGGCTGCTACTGGAACGGAATACCGCTTCCTGAAAACACCAAAACCTTAGCACATCATTTCAATGACGCAGGCTACCAGACTGCTTATATTGGTAAGTGGCACTTGGCATCCGACCGTTTGCCCGGCGTAGGACTTCACTGTGAAAAGACTGCTGTTCCCAAGGAGAAACAGGGTGGTTATCAGTACTGGCGTGCTGCCGATGTGCTTGAATTCACATCACACGGCTATGACGGCTACGTGTTTGACGGTGACGGTAACAAGCTTGATTTCAAGGGCTACAGAGCCGACTGCATCAATGACTATGCACTGGAATTTATTGAAAACAGAGATAAAGAAAAGCCTTTCTTTATGTTCGTCAGCCAGCTGGAACCACATCATCAGAATGACCACAGACACATTGAGGGCTATAAGGAAACAGTTGATACATTCAAAAGCTATCCCCTGCCTGACGATTTAACCTTTTTAAGGGGCAATTATAAAGAGGAATATCCCGACTATATATCTGCCTGCAACAGGCTTGACTATAATGTGGGCAAGCTGATTGAAAAGCTAAAGGCAGAGGGAATTTATGATGATACAATTATTATTTACACCTCTGACCACGGCGCACATTTTAAGACAAGAAATCCCGAATACAAACGCTGCTGCCACGAAAGCGCAACCCATACGCCTTTAATTATAAAGGGCGGCGGCTTTGAGGGGGGACACTGTGAGGAAAGGCTGTCATCACTGATTGATTTACCGCCCACAATTCTTTCCATGGCAGGTATACCGATACCTGATGATTATTCGGGAATAGATTTAACCAGACAGATTAATAAAACTGACGAAAAAAGAGATTGTGTGTTCATTCAAATCAGTGAAGCATCCAATTCAAGAGCAATCAGAACTGACCGTTTCAAATACGAGGTGCGTGATATAGCGCCGATGGGCTACGCACATCACAGCTCAAACGCTTATTGGGAAAGCTATCTTTATGATTTGAAAAAGGACCCTGCTGAAAAGCACAACCTTGTTAAGGACCCAAGATACAGGCACGTAAGGCAGGAGCTTAAATACCTGTTGCTTGAACAAATGTCACTTGCCGGTGAGGAAGCGCCTGTTATCCTGCCTGCACTGATAAAAAGGAGAAAATAATGGAAAATAAAAAATACTTAACTTTAAAAGAGCGTATCTGCTTCACTGTCGGTGCTTTCGGACGTTCGGGAATATATACCCTTATGTCTATGTTTACACTTGTTTTCTTTCAAAACGGTTCAGGGCTGACACTTTCACAGGGAACAACGATCATTCTTATAGGCAGAATTTTTGATGCAATCAACGACCCTGTTATGGGTATGATTGTTGACAGAACAAAATCAAAATGGGGTAAGATGCGTCCTTATCTTTTATTTTCACCTGTCCCTATTGCAATCTGTACAATTCTCCTTTTCACCGCACCCTTTGAGCACGGCTCAAATGCCGCTTTTGTTTGGGCACTGATCACCTACATACTATGGGGTGTTGCCTTTACAGTGCAGGACGTTCCGTTCTGGGGGCTTTCCTCAGTTATAACTCCGCTTGAGAGCGAAAGAACATCCTTTATTTCAACCGCACGCTTAGGCTCAACCTTCGGCGGAATACTGCCTGCCCTGCTTGTTCCTATTCTTTACCAGAGCAATATGGGTTATTCAAAGGGCTTTTTCTTAAGTGCTGTGATATTTGCACTTCTCGGCTGCGGACTCTCAATTCTTATTTTCTTTGTTTCAAAGGAAAGAGTTCCGAAAACCGATCATACACCGTCATTCAAAGAAACCTTCGTTGTGCTCGGTAAGGATAAGCTGCTTATTATTGTTATTTTTGCAGCCATTTTAGGCTCAACTATGGTAACGGCAAATCAGTGTGCAGATTATATCGGCAATTATCTGATTATACAGAACAATACAGATTTCAGTCAGATTTTTGACGCTGCGGGAAATATTCTGCCGAATGTTGACGCAAAGGCTGCCTATGATTTTTGGATACCGAGGGGAACGATTGTCACTACACTGACTGTTGCAATCGGTGTTGGCATGGTGCCTGCAATGGCTGTTTTCCCGATACTCAGAAAAAAGCTCAGCCTGAAGCAGATTTACATCGGCTCAGCCGTTTTCGGAATGATTGTTCATACGCTGTGCTACGTTGTGTTCCATAGCAATATCACAAGCATTAACATTTATATTCTTTGGGTATTCCTCTTCCTTATGGGACTGCCACTGGGTATTTACAATGTTATAACCTATGCACTCATTGCAGACTCAGTTGACTATCTTGAGTGGAAAACGGGAGAAAGGCACGAGGGTGTGTGCTTCTCCTTCCAGACATTTTTATCCAAGGTCAATGCAGCTGTGGCAACATTCATTTTCGGGCAGATTCTCGGTCAAAGCGATTTCAAAGCAGTTGACAAATCACTTGTGGATATTGAGGGCAGACAGATTTTCTTTGAGCAGTCAATTGAAACCCAGAAGATGCTGCTTGCACTTGTCACCATTGTTCCTGCTGTGGGATTTTTGCTTACAATAATACCTATGTTCTTTAACGATTACACAGGCAAGGTTAAGGAACAGGCTCAAAAAGAGCTTGAAGAGGCAAGAACACAAAACATAAATTAAAAAATTTTATATCATTTGTAACACATCACCCCCTTTCGTCATAGGATGGTTTAGAAACGCGAAAGGGGGTTGCAAATATGGGTTGCGGATGCAATAACTTCGGTGGATGCGGTTCATGGATTATCATCCTTATCATCATCCTTCTGCTTGCAGGCGGCGGTTGTGGCAACAACTTCGGCGGTTGCGGTTGCGGTTGCAATAACAATGATTGCGGCTGTGGTTGCTAATTAGCGATTAATACACAAATGACGGCAGGAGAGTAATCTCCTGCCGTCAGACTTTTATAAAAACTCTATTTCCAGATTGGCACTTTTTATGGACAGTGACCGCAGGGTATTATTCTCATTCTGTATCAGAACAAAATCCCCCAGTGAGGTTTTGCCGTAATACTGATAGCCGTTCTCTATCTTTTTCGCATTAGGCTGAGAAAGTGAAATCAAGCTGTCAAACACCTCATAGATAACGATTGAAATATTTGAGCGTTCAAAACCATCGCCGTCAATATCATAGGAATATTCACCATAGTTAAAATTAAGCACTGAACCGTCATAGGTCATTACCATTCCGTCTGCCGATGTGGAGGTAACTGAGGTTATAACCTCCCCTTTCGTTTTACATATTTCGCATTCAAATGTAAAATCCCCCGACATTACCTTAGCCTTCTGTGTAAAGGCATCAGGTATTTCGGGGGTATATTCTTTTACTTCACAGCCTGTAAATAAAAGCAGTATGAATAAAATGGGGATTACTCTTTTCAAGCACATCAGTCCTATTCAAAATTGGACATTAAAGCACCTAAAAGCAAAAGCATATCATCAACAGTCATTCCTCTTTGTGAAAGCTCCTCGGCAGTTATATCACCGCAAAGTCCGTGAATATACACTGCGGATTTTGCCGCCTGCAACGGAGAAAGTCCCTGAGCGATAAAGGATGCAGTCATACCCGTGAGCATATCACCGGTGCCGCCCATCGCCATGCCTGCATTACCGGTAGTATTAACAAACACCTGTCTGCCGTCAGTAACAACGGTGTTTGCACCCTTTAAAACAACAATACATTCATTTTCCTTGGCAAAAGCCTTTGCAGTATCTATTCTGTTTGACTGCACGTATTCCGTGCTCTCACCGATAAGCCGTGCCATTTCAGCAGGGTGCGGCGTAATAACAAGCGGTGCTTTTTTGTCCTTAATAATATCTATGAAGGGCACCACTGAATTAATACCGTCAGCATCCAAAACAACAGGCACTGATGCATTTTTTATGATCTGTGAGGTGATAACCTGTGTGTCATCATTGTTACCGAGTCCACAGCCAACTGCAACAGCATCTGCACGATTAAGAGATTCGGTAACATCATTCATTGCACCGATTGAAATGGTCTTGCTCTCATTTTCACAAACAGGCTTAAAAATCGGCTGCGTTAAATGAGAGGTCATAACAGGATAGACAGATTTAGGGAACACACATTCAAGAAGCCCAACACCTGTTTTGAGTGCTGCTTTGGCACAAATTACTGCTGCACCGGGCATAAAATAGGAGCCGCAGATATTAAGCTGTCTGCCGAAGCTGCCCTTGTGGGAATTTTTAGCTCGCTTAATAAAGCCCGCCTTCACATCTGCCGCAGTGATTGTCAAAGCATAATTACTGTCATAATACTTTTCAGGTATACCGATATTGACAACAGTAACCTCACCGCAATATTCATTTGCAGGGGGCAGAACGTGGGCATATTTCAGTGTTGATATGGCAATTGTATAATCAGCCTGAATAGCATTCACAACTGCCCCTGTTGTGGCATCTGTACCACTTGGGGTATCAATGCTGATAACAACAGCACCCGATGAATTCACAGCGTCAAATACAGAAGGAAAGGGCTCTCTTGGCTCACCGTGAAAGCCGATGCCAAAAAGGCAGTCAACAATATAATCACAATCAAAAGTATAATCGTCAAAGCAAACTGATTTTACACCGTTTTCAATTGCTTCATTATAATACATCAGCGGCTCTCTGAGCTCAGGCATTTTGTCGGCAATAACAATCACTGCATCAACACCGATTTCACACAGCAGCTTTGCTATAACAAAGCCGTCACCAGCATTTTTGCCGTTGCCGCAAAACACAGCAACCTTGGAGCTTTGTACTTTGTCACCATATTTTTTTACGATTTTGTTGAAACAGGCAGTACCTGCACATTTCATAAGCCCCTCTTCGGTAAACTCATTCTGAAATGCGCGTTCTTCAACTGCCTTTATCTGTTTAGCTGTTAAAATTCTCATCGCTACCTCCAAAGGTAAAACTGTTGAAATCGTTTATTCCTCTTCGCTGTCATCCTTGCCAAGTACAGGACTCATAGCAAAGCTGAAGCTTTTACCCTTTAATTTGCCAAGACAATACTTCTCATCAGGCTTAGGTCCGCAGGCATTTGAGCCTGCTCCCATAACCTCGGCATCAAGATTAATACAAGTGGTATGGTCAGTCAAATCCTCTCTGTGCTTAGCCTTTGCACACTGCCAGGGAGTGAATGGTGTTGCACTGAAAACAAAGGGCTTGTTAACCGCATCAAATCGTAAACCAACACCATTTTCATCCGTCACCTGTGCAAGCCTTGTATTGCACCTTGTGGCACTTTCCTGCGGCATAATATAATTTTCGTACATAGAATCAACTGTATTTTCATAAATACCTGTCAGAGCGTGCTCTCTGAAATCAGGCAGATTTACAACAGGACCAAAACCAATATATTTAACTCTGTCAAATTCCTTTTTCAGCTCAAGCTGAACACCAAAGCGAGGAATCATGACCACTCTGCCGCCCGATAAAACAGTATAATCAGCCTTGATTGTGCCGTCACCGTAAACACTGTATGTAACCTGCACTGCTGCAACCTTTGCCTTGACAGCCGTTTTCACTGTGGATTTAAAGCTGATTTTTAAGCAGTCACTCTGAACATTGTGCGTGCAGCCGCTGTTTATCACATATGTCTTATCAAGTCTGAATTTCTCCCAGATTTTGTTGATATACATATCATTATCAAGCGGAGCACGATAGAACTGTAAGCCAAAGCCTTTAAAATCGCCGTCTGGCAATTGATTAAACAGCTCACGGTTATGAATCTTATATGAATCAAAATTGCAGGTGTTTTTATCAAAAATCATAGAGCCATTATCGAAACAGATAAACAGACGTTTTTCACTTTCCTGCACTGTGGGAGCAGTCCTGCCCTTGCTGTCAAACATCAGCTTGCCTGCCGAAAGCTCAATTTCTTCACAGGCAACAGTAAAATCATTGTCAAGATATTCAAACTGAATAACGGTATTATTTTTACTGTTAAAGCTGATATTATCAAGCTTGATTTCCTGGGACTGCTGCGGCTCAATAGCAAGGTTAAATTCACCCTTTTCGGTAATTTCACCATTTTCAAGAAGTGAATACTTAACAGTAAGCACTGCATTTTCAAAATATCTGTGATTGAAAAAGCTGTATGTATTATTGTTAATCCTTTTTGCTCTGACAGGACGATAGCAGGCTTTCATCTGCAATGCACCTGAATGGGGCTCCCTGTCAGGGAAGAACAGACCGTCAACACAGAAATTGCTGTCGTGCTTTAATTCGCCGTGATCACCGCCGTAGGTATATGCATATTCCCCCTCATCGTGATAAACAGCGTGGTCCGCAAACTCCCAGATACAGCCGCCCAGCATATTCTCTGCACTGTAAAAGCACGTAACATATCTTTCAAGCTCGCCTGCACCAACGCCCATAGCATGTGCGTATTCACAAAGATAAAATGGCTTTATGTAAAACTTTGACGGCATACCGCTTCCCTTTGCAATTTTTTCGCAGATTGACGGAGCAGTATACATCTGTGACACAACATCATATGCCCAGCGCTTTGTTCTGCACGCGCCCTCATAGTGAATGGGCAGTGCAGTCAGCTTTTTCAGTTCATCATAACAATAGTCCTGATTTAAGTAGCCGTGTGCCTCGTTGCCCAGTGACCACATTGTAATGCTCGGATGATTTTTATCACGCTCAAACATTCTGTAAACTCTGTCCCAATAATGCTGCTGCCACTTCGGATTATGTGAGCACGCACCGCGGTTAAGTGTTTCAGCTTCCAAGCCGTGGGTTTCAATATCCGCCTCATCCACAACATAGATACCATATTCATCACATAAATCAAGGAAGGACGGATCGGGAGGATAGTGTGAGGTACGAATACAGTTGCCGTTGTATTCTTTAACCAGTCTTACATCCTTTTCCATATCCTCAATGGTCATGGCATAGCCTGTTTTCGGATTCGTATCGTGATGATTAACACCTAAAAGCTTAATGGGCTGATTATTGAACTTAAACACATTTCCCTTAATATCAATATGCTTAAAGCCGATATTTTTCTGAACTACCTCAATAATATCCTCACCCTGTGAAAGCGTAATGATTAAATCATAAAGATATGGCTTTTCGGCAGACCATTCACTGACCTCAAGGGATTCAAAAGAAATTCTGTCAATATCCTTTGGTGTAACCTCAATGGAATTTGACGCAACCAGCTTTCCGTCATCATACAAAAAGGCGGTGAACTGACAATCCTCTGTTATTTTTAAAGAGGGCTTGATTTCAAGCTTATATTTATTATCACGGATATAATCGGTCTTAACCTCAAAATCATAAATGGAATTTGCACCTGTTTTATAAAGCAGAACGTCACGGAAAATACCATTGCATCTAAACATATCCTGTGCCTCAAGGTATGTGCCGTTGCACAATTTGTAGTTCACAACAATGATTTCATTTTCACCCTCGGTAATAAAATCATTCAGCTCAAACTGTGAGGTGTTATGGCTGCCCTCACTGTAACCAACATACTTACCGTTGCAGAAAAGATCAAAGCCCCCTGCAACACCTAAAAACGATATATAATAATTCCGTGCAGTATCATCAATATGAATCATTTTTCTGTAAACACCTGCAGGGCAGTCCTCAGGGATTTCAGGCTGATTCGGCTTGAACTGATAACGCTGATTCACATAATAAGGCGGCTCATAGCCTGTGTGCTGCCATACAGACGGAACCTTCACGCTGTCAAAGCTGATTTCATCCGTATCAAAATCAGCAGGAATATCAAGGCAGTTTTTGTAATAAACAAAATCCCACTCACCTGACAGACATTCAACCATAGATGAGCTGTAACGCTCATTGCGTATATCTGTACCGTCAAGCTCCTTTAAATCAGCAAAAGGAATGAAATAGGAGCGAGGGAACATAACATTCTCGCTGAATTTGGAAAAATTTTTATAATTATCTGTTTTAAGGTTGTAATTCATACAAACAGCCTCCTAATAATATATAATTTTATTATATATTATAAAGGAAAATATTTCAATAAATGTTATGGTAAAAATGCAAAAAGCAGTACAATACGCACTGCTTTTTTGCATAATATCGTTATCTTAAAGTAACAACGGACTTAACACCGCTGTTCCAGTTTGAATAAAATGTTCCGTTGCCGATTTTCTTGTAGGTACGAACACGAACATAATATCTTTTATTGCCTGCTCTGCCCCTGCTTGTATAGCTTGTTGTGTTTGGATTGGCAATTGTGATTGTTGCAGCATTAGAGAAATCTCTCTTGGTTGCATACTGAATCTGATATCCTGTTGTCTGGCTTGCCTGCTTATTCCACTTAAGGGTAAAGCCCTTTGAAATGGCTTTAAAACCACCCTTATTACTTGGAACAAATTCTGTCGGCTTTGGATTTATGTAGTACGGGAATGTTTTCGTTCCGCTGTAATTTCCAATCATTTTTACAGTTACTGTATAGCGTCCGACATTTTTAGAACTCCAATTTGAATAATCAACTGTGAAATCCTTTTTGTATGTAAGTTGCTTGCCTTTACTGTCATAAACAGTAACTGACGGTCTTTGCACCTTTCCATTCGTTGTAAAAGTGTTTCGGTTAAGCTTGATTGTCTTAACATAATTTATGGATGTCGTTTTTGAAATCTTACCGCAAACAGAGCACTTGTTATCAATCTTTCCGTTTTTGTTCAAAGTAGCCTTTGTAATAACATTTTTATAGGTATGACCTGTTTTTGGTGTGTAATTATCAATTATAACATCACCACATTCACTGCAGGTATAGGTTGTATATCCGCCCTTTATGCAACTTGGTTTGGTGATATGCTTAGAATAATTATGTATATGCTTTTTGACAGACATAATCATTGATGAATTTTCAAGACCACCATAATATTTTTGGAATTTTCCTGCAAAAATATATGTTTTATTCTTTTCACAGTTGAAGTCAAAAAAGCAACTGTCTCCATCAAAATCTATAGCATTGTTTATTTGATTCATATTTTCATCAAAGAGAAAAGCAACAACATTATCGTCTTCACATATTCCTGTACAGATAAATCTGTACAAACCACTTTCGCCAGGAACAAAAGAACAATACTGCATTTCTTGTTGTACATTAGTGACTTCAAAGATTTTTTCTTCGTCAATTGAAATTTTATCTGGCAAATGCTTATTTAAAGCAATATTCACATATTTTTCAGGAAATTTTATAGCCATTCCGTCATCATCAAATATTATTCCTTCATCATCGTCTTTAATAAAAAAAGAAAAAGAAATACGATATTTTTCATCCTTACAGTAATATGTTACATTATTTCCATCACTGCCGTTTATTGAGCCTAATAAATTGTCATTTTGAAATATGTGTATAGCACACTCCATATTTTCCGATAAAAAGTCAACAGAAAGTTCATAAAGACCCGTTTCTTTTGGTGTGAAATCATAGCAAAAATATAATACTGTACCGTTAAACTGAAGTTTTAGATTTTTGTTAAATCCTGCATTAAAAGTGCCAATTGGTTCATCAGATGCTCCATTAATAACCTCATCGTAAGCTAAAGATTCATTTGCATAAAACGATGTTTCGATTCCCGATGTAATACTAAAAAGCATTACAATTGATAAAAATAGACTTAATGTTTTTTTCATAACTGTTTTCTCCAATCTGAAATATTCACTATATTCATATTATATTCATATCATTTATTATTGTCAAGAATAATTTATGTATAATAAGAATACGAGGTGTTGGTATGAAGAACATTAAGCTAATCAGAGTGATAAATGATTACACACAATTAAAGGTGCAAATGGAAACAGGTATCAGCCAAAGTATGCTTTCTAAATATGAAAACGGCGACCTGCTGCCAACCACAGAAAATCTTATGATACTTTCAGATTTTTACAATACCAGCCTTGACTTTTTAATGGATTTAACAGATGTTAAAGAAAAATATCCACGAAAACAGAATAAATAGAAAAAACAGCCACGGTGACGTGACTGCTTTTTTATAAGTATTTGAAATTATGCCATAAAGGAACGAATTACTGCTTCGCAGTCCTTCTTATCCATAATCTTCGGTACAGGATAAAGCGGATTACCTTCCTTAAGTGCACGCTCAACGAGCAGCGGTAAATCCTCCTCCTTGATGAAATCAAACTTTTCGGGAATATTCATATTCTTATTCAGAGTTCTGATTGCATCAATGAATGCTCTTCCCTTTCCTGCCGTATCAAGACCGACGCCGATACCAACCAAATCAGCAAGCTTAGCAAGCTTCGGATATGCAGCATCTGCATAATAATCAAGAACATACGGTAAAATAACTGCATTTGCAAGACCGTGAGGTGTGCCGTAAAGACCGCCGAGATTATGCGCAATTGCGTGAACATAACCAACATAAGCGTGCGTGAACGCACGACCTGCAAGAAACGAGCCCTTGAGCATATTCTGTCTTGCTTCAATATTTTTGCCGTCTGCATACGCTGTTTCGATATTAGCAAAAATAAGCTTTGTAGCTTCTTCTGCTTCACGGATAGTGTCCTTTGTGTTGCTTCTGCCTATATAGGCTTCAACAGCATGCGTAAGGGCATCCATACCTGTTGTAGATGTAATATGCGGCGGAAGACCAACTGTCAATTCAGGGTCAAGCACTGCATACTTAGGTCTGAGGCAGGTATCGTTAATAGCGTTCTTCTCATGTGTTTCAGGGTCTGAAACAACTGCAGCAACAGTGGTTTCCGAGCCTGTGCCTGCAGTAGTAGGAACTGCAAAGAACGGCGGTAATGCTTTGCGTACTTTAAGCTGACCACGCATTTGTCTGACAGTCTTATTCGGTCTTACTACTCTTGCAGCAGCAGCCTTGGCACAGTCCATAGGTGAACCGCCGCCGAAAGCGATGATGCCCTGACAGCCGTTCTTAACATACATATCCTTACAATCCTCGATATTAGGAATTGTAGGGTTTGGCTGAACGCCGTCATAAACAACATAATCAACACCGACTTCGTCAAGCTTCTCAAACATAGGATCAAGAAGATGAAGACCCATCAAACCTTTATCTGTTACAACAAGTACCTTATTTATGCCCTTGCTCTTAATGAACTGCGGAAGCTTCAGAATGCTGCCGGCGCCTTCTAAAAGCTCCGGAGAAGACCAATCCATAAGACACATTGCAACCTTAAATACGCTTTGATAAATTCTATACCAGCATTTTTTAAGTGTCCAGATCATTTTATTCCTCCCTTTCATAATATTTTCATTTATTATTTTACAGTTTTGTGTAAGATTTTTCAAGTGTTTTACAAAAATAGTCTTCCAAAACAGTAAAATATATGTTAATATTTAATAAAAGTTTTTAGTGGGGGAACAGAATATGTATGAAGAAAAGCTTATTTTCTGCGGCAACAGCGAAAAATTCTTAAAAAAAGAACTAATTGAACACAGCAACAGCTCAAACGGCGGTACTGCCTTCCGTATTCCGAGCCTTATCAAATCAGGCAACACCCTGATAGCTGCAATTGACAAGCAGTCCTGCGGTGCTGACTGGGGCTACATAGAGCTTGCTATCAGAAGAAGCGAGGACGGCGGCGAAACCTGGAGTGATATTGAAACCATCGCCAGTCCTCCGGCAAGAGAAACACGAATTACCGATGACTGCTATGCATCAGGATTTTTTATTGACCCTTGTATGGCTATTGCACCAAACGGTGACGTTATTATGATTGCGGATTTCTATCCCGAATGCAAGGGACTTCATAAAAGAAGACTCCTCGACAAAAAGAAAGTTCCCTACTCAATGTATCAAAACAAGATGTACCCTGTTATTTATGACCGTGACGGCAAATTCTATCTGATTTATAAAGACGGTGTTGTGCTTGATAACAAATACAATGAAACCGATTACAGAGTAACGGACTGGAAAGGCTCACTCTACAAGGGTGACGAATATGTTGGAAATATTTTCCTGAACGGAAAGACAGGCAAAAACGAAGTTGATGCAGTGACAACCTTTGGTGCTCCCCTTAAAGCACCAAAGAGGAATTATGTTTATATGCTCAGAAGCAGTGACAACGGAAAGACTTGGTCTGAGCCTGTGGATATCACAGGTGATTTCCTTATTAAAGAGGACGGCACATTTATAGGTGTTGCACCGGGTGTGGGCTTAACCACACAGGACGGCAAAATCATTATGCCGCTTTATGTTGACAGAAAGGAAACCGCAGCAATATTCAGCATTGACAATGGTGAAACCTGGCACAGAATGACCAACCAGCCTTATTCAAAAAACATTGACGAGTGGCAGCTTATTCAGGCACCTGACCAGACTATTCTCGGCTTCGGCAGGCAAAAAAGATACGGCAAAACACCTGTATCCATTTCAACAAACAACGGCACACACTGGGAAAAATTCGGCAAAACCGAAATTTTCGCACCAAAATGCCAAAAGAGTGTCATCAGTATCGGCAACTATGTATTCTGCTCACACGCAAGTGAAAAGAAAAGAGCTAACGGCGTTATCAGCGTAGGCAGATTCAAAAAAGCAAAGGGCAGAACTGTCGGCATTGAATGGAAAAATGAAGTTGAAATCAACAAGGGCTTTTTCGCTTATTCCTGCTTATGCCAGATTGACGAGGATCATATCGGTGTGCTTTATGAGAGCGAGCCAAGCTCATACATCTGCTTTAGAAAATTCAAGATAGCTGACTTAATCAGTTAAAAAGTTAAATCCCCTAAGGTTATCGCCTTAGGGGAATTTTTATTTATGATTATCAATCAATGGAGATTAACTCATAATCCTTTGTGCCTATGCCGAGGTCAGCAGCGGTATCAATTGTATGCGTTCCGTTTCTGCTTTCAACTCTTTCAACAAAATGATCTCTGCCCTTGTCCTTTGAATGATAAACAAGGTCAATGCAAGCCTTGTCAACGGCAACAGGGTCAGTGCCTGCAAGAATACCTATATCAGCCATACAGGGATCTTCAGCAATATAGCAGCAGTCACAGTCAACAGAAAGGTTGCACATAATATTAATATAAACAATATTATCTTTGAAATACGCTGCAACAGAGCCTGCACTCTCTGCCATTGCCTCTAAAAATTCATCGTGATTAACCTCAACCTCCCAGACCTCGTCCTGACTGAGCGTTTTTCCGACACTGTGAATCCAGCACTTACCTGCAGAGGAGGCAACACCGATGGAAAGCTGCTTGAGTGCACCGCCGTAGCCGCCCATGGGATGACCTTTGAAGTGTGACAGAACAAGCATGGAGTCATAATTCTTGAGGTTTTTACCCACATAATTTTCCTTTATTCTTTTACCGTTTTTTATCGGGAGAATCATATCGGGACCCTCAGCATCCATAATATCCACATCAAAATACTTAGTCCAGCCGTGATTCTCCATCAGCTTTTTATGCTTGTCAGTGCTGTTTCTTGCACCGCTGTAAGCAGTGTTGCATTCAACAACCGTTCCGCCTACGTGCTCAATGATTGCTTTTAAAAACGCAGGCTTAATAAAATTTTGATTGCCCTGCTCACCTGAATGAAGCTTAACAGCTACATTGCCTTTGAGCGTAATTCCCAGTGCATCATAAATGTTTATTACACTTTCAGGGGTAATGCTTTTCGTAAAATACACCTTAGATTTTTCCATAAAATCACCTCATTCATATTTTACATTATTTTAATCATTTAATCAATAATCTGTACGTTCATCAATTGCTTCTTTGATTCCGCGGTGAAGTGAAAATTCATCAGTATAAGGACTGTCGCAGAAGGCTCTGAAAATCATAACACCGCCAATGCCTTCATCAACAGCAGTTGCTGTTTTATCCCTTGCCTCGGCATAGCTGTTGAGGTATCCGTCACAGGTTTTTTCCTCACCTGTATTTCCGTCTGTATAAGCATAGTCCTTAACAATCTTGCCCCATTTTCCAAGCTCCCTGCCGTCGTCACGAACAGTGGGCCAGGCAAACTCGCTTTTATCCGTGGTTCTTGCATAGGTAGGAATACCAAGCAGAAGCTGTTCATCCTTAAAGCCGAAGGCTCTGACCTTGCGGATTGCATCATAGCCTGCTACATAGCTGTTTGAATGGTCGCCCCTGTCATCAAACAAATCATAAGCCATAATATTAACATTCTCAATTGCATTAACGGCTGATTTGCTGAATTTAACACCCCATGGTGCTACCGCAACGGAAACCTTTGTTACCTTTGCAGTTTCCTCAACAATACGGTCATAGGATTTCCACTGAGATAATGTATTGGGATATTCCCAGTCATAATCAATACCGTAAATACCGTATTTCTCTGTAAACGCTTTGATATTTGACGTAATCAGGTCAATATTTTCGTTTATAAACTTCTTTGTTAAATTATAATCCCTGCTGCCGTCTTCACTGTTCTGATCAAAGAAAATACAGCACCAGATACGAACATCCCTGTCACCGATAATTTCCTTTAATGCTTGAATCTGCTCAGCAAAGAACTCCTCGGAATGATTGAAGCAGATATTGGCATTCTCATCCATATAGGTTTCACCGAAAAGTATAGGGTCTGTTACAACATCATAATAGCCGGAGAAGCCATCATCATCCTTCAAATCTTTAAAATCATTTGCATCAAGACGAAGATACTGGCTGACCTTAACCTGTCTGTCCGTTTTGTCTGCAAGATACACAGCAAGCTCATTAACCTCAACAGGCTTATTGCAGTCTGCAATTTCAAATCTTAATTTGCTTGTTGTTACCTCACCGATAAAGCACAGGTGATATTTGAGTATTCTGTCCTGCTTATAAACAAGCTCCCACTCACCGTCTTTTTCAATATAAATATTGAATTCGTTGCAGTTATCACCCTTTTCATAAAGGGCAACCGTATCAAATGTAACCTCACTGCCAAAATCAATATCTGCATATTCACCCTTTGAAAGCTTGACAGAATTGTTCAGCTTACCGTCACCAAGCTGCTTTTTATCGCTGGTATAGGGTATTGTGTTTTCAGGAAGCTCAGGCACCTTTTTGCCTGCACTGCAGGAGGTAAGAATAAGTCCGACAGTTACAGCACACAGCACTGCGGATATAAGTTTTTTTATTTTAACTTTCATAATAAACCTCAATCATCTATTATTTATCACAGCAGACAGCGTATCCGTCAAATGTGCCCGCATAAATTTTATCGTCATTGACGGCAATTTTTCCTAATACCGCAGAGCCTGCCTGTCTTTTATCTGCAAGCTCACCATTCTTGGCATTCACTGTATAAATAAATCCGTCATTGGCACCGAAGATAATGTTTTCGCCGTCGATTACAGGTGTTGATTCAACGATTTTCTTTCCTTTGCCTGCATATGGTGCAGTGAAGAGTATGGACTCCCCTGTTTCAAAGTGCCATACAAGCTTTTTACTGTCCAAATCAAAAGCAACAATACCGTCATTTGATGTGGGAATATATGCAATTCTGTCCATCAAAGCAGGCTTGCCACTTGATGAAAAGCTGTATTCCTCAAAATTTGTTTTGCTTGTTATATCACCGCTGTTCACATCAACCAGCATTATGGCATCATCGTCGGCAACAAGGAGTGTATTGTCATCAACAGCAATTGGCGTTGAGCTTCTGAAGCGGATATCCTCATCCTTATTATCCCACAGGGCTTTGCCGCTTTCAATATTAAGAGCCGCCAATGAATCCCAATGAGAATTAACAATAAGTCTGTCACCGCAAACCACAAATTCAGCAGGTGAATTTTCGCCCCTGTCACGATTATTTGACCATTTTACCGAGCCGTCATTCAGATTAAGGGCAGTAACCGTTCTTGCCGTTCCTGCAAAAACAACACCGTTATTTATACAGATTGCACTGCTTGTTCCGATTGTGTTGCCCAGTTCAATTGAATTCTGCCAGATAACAGTGCCATTTGTTTTATCAAGGCAATAAACATTGCCCTCAACATCCATAGCAACAATTCTGTCACCATCAATACAGATATTGTTTTTAACTGAATTTTCAGTTTTTAGCTCCCACTGAATTCTGCCGTTTTCAGCATCAAGGCAATAGATTTTGCAAATGCGCGGGTAATCATCGTCAACAGTTGCAGTATAGACAAAGCCGTTATCATAAACCGTATCACAGAACAGAACATTGCCCTCAAGCTTTGTGCTCCAGTTCATATTCTGTGGCTCGGCGGTTTTACCCAAATCATAATACTTCATTTCAGTTGAAATACTGCCGTCAGAAGAAATACGGATAATTCTTGTGCCTGCCGGGGATGAATCAATACCGCCGCAGTCAGGACGGGGTGCGCTTATATTGAGAACGCCCTCATTTTCATAAACATAGTTATAATGATAATGTCCGTATACCCAGGCAATGAGATTATGCTCTTTTAAATCAAGCTCATCCCTGCCAAATGACAAAACATAATCGTCTGACGGTGATTTTGTGTGGTTGAACATAACAACCTTCTTATCACCATCAACATTTTCAAGGTCGTTTTTCAGCCATTTCCACCTGTCGTTTTTGTTATAGAAGGATTTATAGTCACTTCCTGTCTGGAAGGAGGTAACAACATAGTGCACATTACCCACGTCAAAGGAATACCAAACAGGACCGTAAAGGCTTTCATATAGTTCCTCACCATATTTTCCGTCAACATAATCATGATTGCCGATAACGTATTTCACGGTGCAGCCCATAGTATCTGTATTCATTTCCTCAATATGCTTTTTGAGTCCTGCCTCATAGCAGATGTCACCTGTATGTATAAGGAATGCAGGCTTGTTTTCCTTTACAATCTCCTTGACCGTATCAAGCCATTCACCAGTGCCGTTTTCACCGATTTCCGTATCCGAAATTTGTAAAAAGCTGTGCTCGGTCTGCGAGGTCACATCCGATTTGTCGAGGCTGAAATCATAGCTCTCTTTCGATTTATCAAAAGGAATATAGTAGCTGTCTGTTTCATAGCCTGACGGGATTGTTATAGCTATAAAATGGCTTTTTCGCCACACCTTTATTTCATATTTACCGTTATCATCGGTTTTAACAACATTTCTGCCGTCTGTCACACTGACTCCTGCAACAGGAGCATTTGTACCGTTTTCAGTAACTGTTCCGACAATCGTTCCTTTAGCTGTTGCTGCAAGTGAAATAACAGCAGCCGCTGCAGCTATAACAGCCACACATAAAACAGAAATTATAATTTTCTTTTTAACGCTCATCGTATAACACCTCAGCCTAAATCAAGGTCGCCTTCAAACTCGCTGTCATCCTGAATGAACTGCTCATAGCTTTCATTCTGCCAAACCTTCACGTAATCAATCATAAAATCATCTGCCGCCTGACTGTCATCAAATTCTCCTATTTCCTGACCGTGGGGTCCCCAGCCGTCACCTGCATCAATTTCAACAGTCAGTCTTAAAAATTCCTTAACTCTTGAAACATCGCCGTCATCGGTTGCCCAGGTTGCCACACCGTCGATATAGAACACATAATACTCAGGTGTCCACTTTAGTGCATAGGTATGATAACCGTCATATAAATTCTGCTCAAGGTCACCGATATAGTCGGAAACCTTAGCATCCTTACCATATCCGTCCCACAAAAGAGCGTGACCCATTTTTGACTGCTTACTGTTTATGAAAGCACTTTCATAAACATCAATTTCAGTACCATCCTTACCCTCGTTGCCGACCTTCCTCATATTCGGTGACTGAAGCCAAAAGGCGGACCACAGACCCTTTGAATCGGGGAACTTTACTCTGCACTCATAATAGCCGAATGCCTGTGAGAAAAGCAGCTCATCATTTGTGCCCTTGTTGTTATTATTGTCGCCAACAATTTTTCTTGTTTCTATTCCGCTTGTAAAACGAGCCTCCTTAGGGCAGTCGCCGTCGCAGGTATGGTTTGTTTCATAGCGTGAATGAATGATTGCATTGGAATCCTTAACCTCTACCATCTCAGGACACCAATAGCAAGCCTGACCGGGCTTATTCTCATCATCACTCTGCCAGCGAACTGCATGGGGTGATGTGGTCCAGATTTCCTTATTGCCGTTATACTTTTCACCAAAGGTTATATTTTCATTTAACGCACTGCCCTCAAAATCATCCTCAAACACAAGATACCAGCCGTCCTGATTCAAAACAGGGACAGACAAATCATATTTTTCATTCGTTTTCCAGCTGTCATCCTCTTTGGAACAGCCGCAAATTATACCGATAGTCACAACAAGTAATGATATTGTTAATACAGTTATAAACTTTTTCATTTTTTACTCTCCTAATCTGCAAGTTACCGAATTGCTTTCTGCTCCCCAGGAATCCATTGCGGTAATCACAACATATTCTGCGTTATCAGGCAGATTATTCGGCAGCCTGAGCTCTGCTGTTTCCGACATATTTGCAAGACCCAGTATATAATCACTGAAATAGAGAACCTCGCTTATCATTTTAGGCTTACCGTTTTTGCTTGTTTTTTCTCCATTGCTGTCATACAAAATAACATTGTTATCATAATCAATCTCTTCAAATTCAAGAAGCTCTTTATTCTCATTCAAGAACTGAAGCTTGTAGGAATGAACAAAGTCATCGTCACTGCCTGCCGCAAAGGAAATCATTTTCTGCGCATTGTCATTAACATCTGTAATGTCACTTACTTTCACAGTGAGGTCGCTGTCAAGCACAGGTGCTTTATTTGTCTTTGCCCTATCCTCAGTATACTTAGCAGGCTTATTGAACGGAGCTTCAAGCACCCATGGCGCTTTCAGTGCATTGCCCGTATTTGCTTCAAGACGTTCAAGCGTTACCCTGCCCTCTTCAATTGTCATATAAAGACAGCCGGGCAGCTTATCAGCAATCGTGTTGCCGTAAGCATCCATCGGCACACTGCCGTTATACTTTCCGCTTTCAAGCTCAATATAATCAAGACTCTGTGTAGTCAATGCAGTAAATTCCCTTTGCCAGATTGAACGCTCATCAATCAGTGAAAAATGAGAGTGACCTGAAATGGAAACAGCCTGAGGATACGCCTTTAAGACATCATAAATGTCCTCATTTCCCCATTCGTCAGAGCCATATGCAGTTTCATAAGGATTAATATGAGTTATTACAAAAACAGGCTTTTCGGGGTCCTCAGCAACAGCTCTGTCAAGCTCGGCACGGACAGCCTCTTTATTTGTATAGGACTTGTCATAGCTTCCGTCAGAAGAGCTCCAGCAAATAAAATGATAACCGTTAATCACCTTATGACTGTAAACAGGCTCACCTGCATATTTCGTAAAACGATCCTGCATTTTTGCAGGCATCGGAATTTCAAAGCATTTCACAAAATCCGGAAGCCAATAGTCATGATTACCGAGAATATACATAGGTATGGGCTTTGTGCTGTCCGCCATTACCCTGTCATAAATTTCCTTGAAGGTTGCCCAGGCATTTTCAGTACCGCAGTCTGTGAAATCACCGCCGATAATAAGTGCATCCATCCCCTTATTTTTCAGCATGGTTAACGTGCTTTCAAAGGATTGGTACTGGTGTGTATTTTTATCTCTTGTATCAGGGAGCTGTAAGTCACTGATTATCGCAACCCTCAACGGCGCACCCTTTGTTTCAACAGCATAGGTTTCTGTTTCGCCGAAGGTACGTTCCTTCGTGTAGCCTGCAGCAATATATGCTCCCACAGAAGCACCCACAATACCCACTGCTGCTATTGATGAAATAATTATTTTTGACAGCTTATTCATTTCAATCCTCCTATTTTACTCTGTAAGCACCCGTTGCCACAGGCAACGCTTTATTTATGTAAGGCTCTTTTCTGCACTGCTCAATTTTAACAGTCAGTGTATCTGTTTCCACAGGCTCAAATACTGCAATGCGTGAAAAGCCGATAACCGTACCGCTGAAAACCTTTTTGCCCTCAGCATAAATTGAAAATCTTTCAACTCTCTGGGATTTTGTTGTATCCTCTGCAAGGTGTATTCTGTCAACACTCTGCCTTGGGAATTTAACGGTCACTGTAAATCCTCCGTCGGAAAGCTCTGTTTCACAATTGCTTATCATCAGCTCTTCCTCTTTTTTGAGCCAGAACCCCATTTCCTGTAACCGCTTAACATCCTTTTTTGCGAAAAGCCCGTTTTTGTCGGGTGGGATATTCAGAAGCATTAACGAATTATTACCCACTGAATTATAATATATTTTCATTAAATGATTAAGGGATTTGAGAGTCAGTGACTGCAGCGGATGATAAAACCAGCCTGTTCGTATCGAAACATCAACCTCGGCAGGATACCACATAAATTCATCAAACTTGCTTAAGAATTCACGTGAGCCCATATCGGGAAGCATAACATCAATACACCGCTTCTGGAATTTTTTCATATCATCGCTGTCCTGGCAGTTGACAGCAAAATTCTGCTGGTCATACTGAAATTTCGGAACAACATTCCACTCACTCTCACGCGTCTTGCCGCTTTCGTTGCCGATCCAGCGGACATCAGGTGCACAGCCTGACATTACAATATTCGGCTGCAGCTTAACGGCAGTATCCCAAATTCGTTCAAAATCATATTTCTGAACAGGCTGACCGTCTGCCTTGGCTCCGCAGGCACCGTCAAGCCACAGCATAAATATTTCGCCGTAGTTTGTTAAAAGCTCTGTCAACTGCTGAATATAAAAGTCATTATATGCAGGGGTACCGTAGCATTTGGCATTTCTGTCCCAAGGGGACAAATACACACCGAACTTCAGTCCGTATTTTTTGCAGGCGTCAGACACCTCTTTCACAACGTCACCCTTGCCGTTTTTATAAGGGCTGTTTTTAATGGAGTGTTCTGTTGTTTTCGTCTGCCAAAGGCAAAAGCCGTCGTGGTGCTTGCAGGTCAGAATAACACCTTTCATCCCTGCATCCTTGATGGCTCTGCACCACTGCTCGGCATCCTGCTTTTTAGGATTGAATACACTTTCCTTTTCTTTACCGCTGCCCCATTCACGGTTTGTAAAGGTGTTAACACCATAGTGAATGAAGGCATAATATTTCATTTCCTGTATAATCAACTGCCGTCTGTTGGGAACAATTGATGTATACAAATCTATTCTGTCATTACTCATATCTGTCACCCAAGCTCAATTTTAAAGCACACAGGCAAATCACCCTGCGGCACAGAGCCAAGCTCAATTTGCATATATTTTTTATTTCTTGTAAAATTAAGTTCTTTTTTATTTCCCAGCATTTTTACGCTGTTTATCATAACATCCTGTGAAACAGCTTTAAAGCTTTTTATTTTTACTGTGCTTTTATCCGGCTTCATCCAAAAGACATATACACAGCCGTTTTTATATGTAAAACGAAAATCCTTGTGTGTATAACCCTTTTCCTTATTATCCTGGAAAAAGCCCTCCTTGACATTTGCCCTGCCCTCGCCGAAGAACTTCCAAGGTGTCGTGCCGTAAACACCCTCACCATTAACGGACAACCACTTGCCGATACCAAGAAGCACCGCAGTTTCCTCATCAGTAATCGTTCCGTCAGCCTTAGGTCCTACATTCAAAAGCATCATTCCGTTTTTGCTGACAATATCAATCAGATCACACACAATATGTCTTACAGATTTGAATTTATTATTTTCTGTATAACCCCATGAATTTTTTGCAATGGAGGTACAGGTCTGCCACGGAACAGGTGATATTCCCTTAAGTGCACCGCGCTCCACATCAAAGGTTGCAGCACCCGGAGGGAATGCGTTGTGTTTATAATTAATTGTAACCTCAAAGCCCCACTCTTCTGCACGGTTATAATAATAAGCCGCCAGCTTTTTCAAATAAGGCTTAAAGGCATTATTATGTACCCACCAGTCAAAATAAAGCACCTTAGGCTGGTATCTGTCAATCAGCTCACAGGTTCGTGCAAGCCAGTCACGAAGAAATTCCTGCGTAGGCGGCACGGAATCTGATTTTGAAGCGGTAATATGCATTGTATTCGAGGCAAGCTCCTTGCAGTAATAAGCAGGACCGTAAAAATCCTCGTATTTTTCATCATTCACATCACTGTCAATGGTCCTGCCCATATTCATAAAAAAGTAATGCTCTGCCCTGTGGCTTGAGCCGCAGAACACCAGCCCCTCATTTTCACAGGCACTCTTAATCTCACCTATTACATCTCTGCAGGGACCCATATTAACAGCGTTCCAGCGGTTAAATTCCGTATTATACATAGCAAAGCCGTCATGGTGCTCGCACACAGGCATAACATACCTTGCACCGCTTTTCTTAAAAAGTACCGCCCACTGTAACGGGTCAAACCGTTCAGCCTTAAACATAGGAATAAAATCCTTATAGCCAAATTCACTGTGCCTGCCATAGGTTTTGATATGGTGATGGTAAGCTGGCTTTGTTTTGTCATACATCTCACGTGAATACCACTCATTACTGTAAGCAGGAACACTGTACAGACCCCAATGAATAAAAATACCGAATTTTGCATCGTGATACCATTCGGGCGTCTGATGACTGCACAGTGATGCCCAGTCAGCCTTATACCTTCCCTTTTCAATTACTTCATCAATAATTACAAGCTGTTCTTCAATCGTCATATTATTTTGCCACCTTAATTATAATACCCTTTCTTTTGCCCAGTGCAATCGTTTTATTCATATCCATTTCTCTTTGTCTGCTTCTGCCGAATCTTATTTCCTTAGCAGATGACGGAATAAAGCCTAAAAGCTTTTCATCCAGCTCAACTGCAAATTTTTCTTTCTTATCAGAGAAATTATAGAAGCAGAGCAGTGCCTCATTATCCTTCACATAAGCGGTAGCAAGCACATTTTTATTATTGGTTTTAACAGGATTTTCACTGTGCCAGTAGCCCAGCATTCTGCTGTCAGCAATACCGAAATCATCCCATACCTTATACATCTGCACAGCATTTGTATATCCCCAGCCGAAACGGTTATTCATTCCGTAGAGCATGCCTGCATAGAAATCACCGCCGCCCTCAAGCATCTGACCGGTAATACCATAAGGTATACCAGATACCTCGCAGAGCATATATTCAGGTGAATATTTCTTATAGAAAAAGCCTTCACCAAGCCATATACTGTCAAGAAACGGCAAAAGCTCAGCATAAAGATTAAGACAGCTTACATCGCCTGCTCTCGGCTCCTCGTGATTCCACATATGCATATCAATCAAGCCGTCAGTTCTGTCAAGAATTTTCTTTGCACGTTCAATCGTAGTCCTGTCAAGGGAGGTATCATCAATATAGATGCCCTTTATTCCTACATTTTCAACCAGCCAGTTCAAACCCTCAACATAATAATTATCAAGCCTTGTATCAGGTCTTACAATAAAAGAAATATCAGGGTCATTCTTATACTTTCCGTGCTTATATTTAACAAACCAGCCGGAAATAATATCATCGCCAAAATTGTCAACAAGCCACTGGGGCTTTTCTTTCTGCCATGAATGGCTGACGCCCTGCTTTCTTAAAATAATTTCATCACCCAGTGCCTTATACACAAAGGTTTCAGCCATATGGTTGCTGTGCTCACGCTCGGTATAATAAAGCTTAATGCCTATTCCCTTTTCCTTTGCATAGCTGACCGCCTTTTTCAGTCTGTCAACCTCATAGAAAGGATAGTTGATAAAGGGCATAATCATATTGCCCTGATGAAAGGTAACATAGTTCAGTCCGTTTTTAGCGGCTCTGTCAATTTCCTTATACTCATCCTTAAGCTCATTGCTGTGCGAATATCTCACAGTGAATGCTTTTTTATAATCAATCGGCTTGAACGGGGTAAAATGAAGCTCAAACTTAAACTCCCTTGCTTCACCCTTTTTAAAGGCAAATTCACCCGTATAAGCACAAATATTTGTACAGCAGTCCTTTACCCTTACATCAATACCGCCCCTGCCGTTATTGTCCCATGTAGTAACAGGAACATTAAGCGGGAGGTTTTTATAAAAAATATTAATCAGCGGTCTTCTGTAATTCTCAGCCTTGAGCTTAACACGCATACCGCAGTTGACTGTGCCCACAAAAATACAGTCCTGCTGCTTGTCATTATCCCATTTAAAGCTGAGATTTTCCGCTGCCGATGCTCTGTGACCAAGTCCGTGCATAAGCAGTGAGCAATCCTTGTTTATGTAAAAATTCAGCGCAGTATTTTTCACGTTAAAATCCTTTTTCGGTGTGATTTTAACGGAATACTCCATCTGTCCGTCATATCTTAAAACAGAATTAATTTCAGCATCAAGGTCATCACTGCCGCATACGGTTCTGCTTTCAATCCTGTTTGCGAACAAATTGCTCTCTGTTTTGCCGTTGCCGAGAATATAATCCCCCACAGCAAACTCTGCAGGCTTTGCAAAAAGCGCCTTCTGCATATTATCACAAAGCTGTACTGCCTCATCAAATTTTGAGCATACCTGCTGCGGCAAGCCGCTGTCATCAAGCACAATATCCCTGCCGAGTATAGTTAAAACGTCATCCGATAAAGCAGGAGAAACAAAGGGCTTAACAAGTGTTTCATCAATGGCAAGGCTTGAGTTCAGCCAATTGAGCCTTGACAATCTCCACAAATCATTATATCCCTTGTTAACAACAGGAATGTCTGCAAGCTCAAAGCATACAGTAAAGCTTCTGCTTTCATCTGCGGTATGAATCGTTATAATCGCATTTTCAGTATCTGCACAGCAATCAGACGACTGAACAGTAAAAAACAAAGGCTGTAATGCATTTGCTTTCAGCTTTACTGACGCATTGCTTTTGTTGCCGAATTTATCAACAATGTCAGTATTTATGCAGCTTATATTCAGATTGCTGTTTACACTAATGCTTTCAATAACATCATCTGCCTCAGGCAAAACTGCAATCTGCAATACAAAAATCTCATTTTTCGACATTCTTGCACTGACACATTCATCAATATATATGCCATCACTTAACACACTTAAATCATCAAAATGAATTAATTTATACATTCTGTCAAATAAATATAATTTCATAATACACCTCACTATAAACCTCACTGATTTTTTATTATATAATATATTTCATTGAAATTAAATTCAAAATACAGTATAATAAATATA
>DKYL01000046.1 GCA_002493325.1 Ruminococcaceae bacterium UBA7101 | reverse complement strand
TACTTATATAAAAGCTAATTTATATAATAATAGTTTTAAGGAGGAAATTATGATTAAGTATATTATTATCGGTATAGTGGTTGTTGTTTTTCTGGCTGTTATTTTAGGCTTTATTTCAGCCTACAACGCACTTGTTAAGCTCAGAAATTCTGTTGAAGAGGCTTTTGCCACAATGGATGTTTATCTGAAAAAACGCTGGGATTTAATTCCGAATATTGTTGCATCTGTCAAGGGCTATGCAAAGCACGAGGCGGAAACACTGCAGAATGTTATCAGCGCAAGAAATGTCCGCTATCAGGATTTATCAGTTGATGAAAAGCTTGAAGCGAATAAGGCGCTGTCTCGCGGTCTTGCAAGCATTAATGTTGTTGCTGAGCAGTATCCACAGTTAAAGGCAAATGAGAATTTTATCAACCTCAATAATCAGTTGCAGAGAACTGAGGAGGACATTGCCAATGCGAGAAAGTATTATAATGCGGTAGTTAAAAACTACAATAATAAAATTCAGATGTTCCCGTCAAATATAGTAGCATCTATGTTTAATTTTAAGCGACAGACAATGTATGCAATTGAAAACAGTGAGGAACGTGAGAATGTAAAGGTGGAATTTTAATGAAAAAAGTTAAGTCATTATTATGTTCACTTTTTATATTGATAATTGCTGTTCTTTCTGCATGCAATGCTTTTGCAGCAGGGGAGAAATACTATCCGTATGTAATCGATAATTATGATGTGAAAATAGATGTTGATGAAGATAACATTCTGCATATTACAGAAACAATTGACGTTAACTTTAATGAAGCGCGTCACGGCATTTATCGCACAATTCCACGCAGATTTGCTGTTGAAAGAGAGGACGGTAGCTCCTCAAATGCTAAAATCAAGGTAAAGCATTTTCAGTGCAGTGATGATTATGATTTATCTTCAACAGGTGATGAATACACCATTCAGATTGGTGATGCAAATAGAACGATTACCGGCAGTCATACCTATGTTCTGTCATATGATTATATAATAGGTAAAGACCTGCTTGAGGGTTCCGATGAGTTTTATTACAATATTATAGGTACTGAATGGGATACTGTTATCCAAAATGCTGCTTTTGAAATCAATATGCCTAAGGCGTTTGACAGCTCAAAGCTTGGTTTTTCCGCTGGCTATAAAGGAGAGGTCGGAACTGAAGCAGTTGATTATTCAGTTGACGGCAATAGAATTACAGGCAAAATGACTATGCCTCTTGGCAGCCGTATGGGGCTGACAGCAAGGCTTGAGCTGCCTGAGGGCTATTTTCAAATTGATAAATCTAAAGAAAATATGTCTGTTGCAGGACTTTTGACACTTCCGTGTATTTTGCTTATTGCAGTACTCATTATATGGAGAATATTCGGCAAGGACAAAAAGGTAATAGATGTGGTGGAATTTTATCCGCCTGAGGGTATGAACTGCGTCGACGTGGCTTATTGGTATAAAGGCGCTGTAACAGGCGAGGATGTTGTGCCGCTGCTTATTGAGCTTGCCAATGAGGGTTATCTGACCATAAATGAACGTGACGGAAGTTATATTATTAAAAGAGAGAAAAGCTATGACGGCGATGACCAGTCAAAGAAAACCTTTATGAACGGACTGTTTATGCATGGTGATACCACTTATAAATCAAGGCTTGAGAAAGATTTCTATATTTATATAGATATGATTAAAGAGTCATATAAAACCAGCCGTAACCGAAGAAAGGTGTTTGTAAATCATTCACTTACAATGAGAATTATTTGCTGGGTTTTCATTATCGGGTTTATGTTTGTAAATTATATGATTTTTGAGGATTCATACCAAACCGCATCTTGCATCTATGCACTTATTGGGGGATATGTTATTTATCTTTGTGCTTTCATTATATCCTTCTTTGTAAGAAAGCGGACTGATGACGGTCACAGAATGCTGCAGATGATTAACGGCTTTAAAATTTTCCTTGAAACTGCTGAAAAGGAAAAGCTTGAAGCACTTGTTGAGGATGACCCGCAATATTTTTATAACATTCTTCCTTATACTTATGTGCTCGGCGTATCAAAAAAATGGGTGGAAAAGTTCGAGCCTATTGCAATGGAGCCACCTGTTTGGTGCGGTACCGATTACTATGGCTTGGGATATATTTACTTTATTAACAGTACTTTTAGGGACTGCAGCCGTTCAATGCAGATGCGTCCTGTTGAAACAGGCGGCAGCAGTGGCGGTCACAGTCTTGGCAGTGGCAGCGGTGTGTCCGGCGGAGGTTTCAGCGGTGGTGGTATGTCAGGCGGCAGCTTCGGCGGCGGTGGCGGCGGAAGCTGGTAAAATAAGGAGTTTATTATGGAATTAATTCAGGTCGGTGAAAAGACCTATTATATTAAAAATCCTACGAACATAGGAATATATAGGACTGATGATCATAATGTCTATCTGATTGACAGCGGCAATGATAAAGACGCAGGTCGTAAGATTTTAAAAATAATTAATGAGCAGGGCTGGAAGGTCAAGGGTATTATCAATACCCATTCAAATGCCGACCATATCGGCGGCAATAAAATCATTGCAGACCGAACAGGCTGTGATATTTATGCCTATGGTATGGAACAAAGCTTTACACAGCACACCTTGCTTGAGCCTTCATTCCTTTACGGCGGCTATCCTTTCAAAGGTCTTAAAAATAAATTTCTTATGGCTAAGGATACGGCTGCAAAACCGATTGAAAATAATCTGCCTGAGGGCTTGGAGTACTTTGTTCTTAAGGGTCATTTTTTTGATATGATTGGAATAAGAACATCGGATAATGTTCTGTTTCTTGCCGATTCGCTTTTCAGCGAGGAAACAATCCGTAAATATCATCTGTTTTTTATTTATGATGTGAGAGCGTTTCTTTCAACGCTGGATGAGCTTGAAAAAACAGAAGGCAAAATGTTTATTCCGTCACACTGTGAAGCAACGGAAAATATCGGTGCTCTAATTAAGCTGAACAGGGATAAGGTCAGTGAAATATCCGAAACAATCTATCATGTTTGTGAAAAGCCTGTTACCTTTGAGGATGTATTGAAGCAGATATTTGACAAATACGCACTTGTGATGAACACAAATCAGTATGTTTTAATCGGCAGCACAATCAGGTCCTATTTATCATACCTGTGTGATGACGGCAGAATTGAGTATTGTTTTGAAGATAATAAAATGCTTTGGAAGCATAAGTGAAAGAGAATAATTTATGAATTTAAAAAGATTTAGAAAAAGAACAGCATATAATGCAGAAAAGCAGAATAAAGCGACGAATTTTGCACATCTCAACAAGCATTACTGCAAGAAAAATCAGACTGTTATTGCAGGGGATTCTATTACGGAAATCTGCAATATGGAGCTTTACCGCGAGTATGAAAAAAGAAATGCACTTGAGGTGTATAACCGCGGTATCAGCGGTGACACAAGTGACAGACTGCTTGAGCGTCTGCAGAGCAATGTTTTATGTCTTATGCCGAAGAATGTCGTTTATTTAATCGGAACGAATGATATAAGCGTTGGTGCAGATGAAGAATATGTTTTTTCAAATATTGAGGAAATTATCTGTAAAACACGTGATTTCTGCCCCGATACAAAAATAATTCTTTTAAAGGTTTTTCCTGTGGGCGGAAAAAACAGCAGATACATTAAAAAGAAAAATGCCGTTATCGGAAAACTGAATGATAAGCTGGATATTTTTGAAAAAAGATATGGAATTACCGTGCTTGATTTGACGGAAAAGCTGTCCGACGGCAACGGTATGTTTAACAATAAATATACATATGACGGACTTCATCCGAATGTTTTCGGCTATGAGGTTGAAACCGCTGAAATTATTAAATTACTTGAAAAATAGCAGATTATTTTTTATAGTTCAAATATCTATTGCCTTTTTTGCACGAAATGTGTAAAATGTATTAGATAGATTTTAAGGGGTTGTAATATGGTTTATAATAATGTGCTTGATGCCATAGGTCATACACCTATGGTTAGATTAAATAAAATGGTTGATGATGACGCAGCGGATATTCTTGTTAAATTTGAAGGTCTTAATGTGGGCGGCTCAATCAAAACAAGAACGGCTTACAATATGATTTGCGATGCTGAGGCAAAGGGTCTAATCCATGAAAATACAATCATTGTTGAGCCAACAAGCGGCAATCAGGGCATAGGTCTGGCTCTTGTCGGTGCTGTCAGAGGCTATAAGACAGTTATCATTATGCCTGATTCCGTTTCACGTGAACGCAGAATGCTTGTTGAGCACTATGGTGCAAAGGTTATTTTAATTCACGATGCAGGCAATATCGGCGACTGTATTGAGAAATGTCTTGCAACTGCTATTAAAATGAGGGAGGAAAATCCAAATGTCTATATCCCTCAGCAGTTTGAAAATCCTGCAAATCCCATGGTGCACCGTCATCATACAGGACTTGAGATATTGGAGCAGGTTGCAGGTCCGATAGACGGCTTTTGCTCCGGTATCGGCACAGGCGGAACAATAACAGGTATCGGCGAGGTGCTTAAGGCACAGAATCCACAGATTACGATTTGGGCAGTTGAGCCTGAAAATGCGGCAATTCTTGCGGGCGGCACAGTCGGTACGCATAATCAGATGGGTATCGGCGACGGTGTTATTCCTGATATTTTAAATCAGAATATTTATGAGGATATCTGTATCATTACCGACGAGGAAGCGATTCAGACCTCAAAGGATCTTGCAAGGCTTGAGGGTATTATGTGCGGTATCAGCAGCGGAACAAATGTTGCCGCAGCAAAAAAACTTGCCAAAAAGCTGGGCAAGGGCAAGACCGTTGTCACTGTTCTTCCCGATACTGCAGAAAGATATTTTTCTACTCCTCTGTTTGAAAATGATTAATCTTTATTTCATAGGTAAAATAAAATGATTTTGAGAACTCCGTCCTTTTATAAGGACTTTAAATGTATTGCCGGTGACTGCCCCGATTCCTGCTGTCAGGGCTGGGAGGTTGATGCCGATGCGCAGTCACTGGAATATTATAAAATGCTCACAGGCGATATAAGAAAGAAAATTGACAGCGTGCTTGATAAGGATGAATTCGGCAATACAATATTCAGACTTGCCCACAAAAAACGCTGTCCTTTTTTAAATCATGAGAATCTTTGTGATATGCATATTGCAATCGGCGCAGAGCATACTCCCTATACCTGCCGTATGTTCCCGAGATTCATCAATGATTTCGGCGGCACACGTGAAATGGGTGTTTCTTTTTCCTGCCCTGTGGCAAGCGATATGATGTGGGAATTAACAGAGCCTATGCACTTTGTTGACGAGCTTAACGATTTACCGCCTGAGCTTAATGAAATTGATGCACAGACTTATTTTTACTTGACAAGGGCAAGAAAAAAAGCCTTTGATATTGTGCAGGACAGAAGCTTGCCTGTCAATCAAAGACTGATTAAGCTGCTTGATTTCGGTGTGGAAATTCAGCAGGATTTGGAAGAATATCAGGAAGGGGACAACCCTATTGCTTTTTTTGATGTTTTCCGCAATCCTGAGCTTATCAACCCCCAGTGGCTTGATAAGATAGATAACGGTGCAGCCAAGCCCGTGTCAGACAAGGTGGTTAACGAAAATATTGCGTCGTATTTTATATTTCGGTATTTTTTAACAGCAGTAAATGATTATGATGTTCTTTCAAAAATCAAAATGGCTGTTATAGGTGTGTTGATTGTTACATATTTTGGTGAGGATAGCTGGACCATTCACCTCTGGAGCAAGGAAACCGAGCATTCACAGTATAATATGGACAGGTATAAAAAATTGCTGAAGGAGGCAAAATGTCTGTCTGTAAATGAGCTTAAAAATAAGCTGGAGGATTAACTATGTCTAAAGTAAAGAAATCAATCATTGCAGCAGTGGTTTTGCTTTTGTGTATTTTCGGCTTTAATATTTTTATTTTTTTCAGTTCAACCGTTTCAAGTGAAAAAATATCCGACGGGCTTGGCAATAATGCAACATATACACAGATTGTAGACGGAGCAGATTATGGCTGTGAATATCAAAAATATAAAATAGAAACCTCTCCTTACGGTCAATCCTATTTAACTTTTTATCACAGAGCCCCATTTGGTCTTATTAAGTCTACAGACAGATATTATAAACCAACCGATACTTATCTTATGAATGATGAAATTAATTTCAGCTTCAGTTCGATGAATCGTTATAATACAAAATATTCATATGTGTTTTACGGCAGTAATTCTCAGCAAGCTGCTGCCTTTGAAATTACTGTTGATAATGTCGAAACCGTTATGCGAGAGCTTGACCCAACCAATCCCTTTGTTTGTGTATTCACCGACAGTGATTTCGATAGTGATGAAAGCGTTGTTCATCTAAAAAAAACAGTCAGACTGCTTGATGAGAACGGAAATACACTTATTGAACAAGTAATATAATTGTCATAGCATCAAAAAAGCAGTTCACGATGAACTGCTTTTTTGAATGTTATTCATAAACTCTTTTAATTCTCGGATTTACCATAAGCGGTGAAATGTCAACGGATGCCGTGTCACCGATTTTTACATCACTGCCTGTCACATCGACAGCGGTATGGCTTAACCCGATTTCACCGATAACGCTGTACATTCTGCCTTCGATTTTAACATACATCTGTTTTTTATTCAGATATTTTTTCAGCTGTGACAGCACGGACCTCAGATCGGCTATCTCTTTTTCTTTTGTCAGTCCGAAGCCGTCATAATGACCGATAGGAACAATGGCAATTTTCGTTTCTCTTTTCGTTTTATAAAGTCCGTTGTAGCCAACAGAGTAGCCTGCAGGTACGGTTTTGATTTCAATAACCTCAGCCTCAAGCCTGCCGAGCCTGTTCAGCTTTGTTTTGCTCTGTGTTATTACTCTGCCTGTGAAGGCTGAGCCGACTCTCACACTGTCAAGGCATACATCACTGACATTGAGCAGAGCAGGGGAGTTGGCAGCGTGAAGAATGCCGACATTTTTACCTGCCTTTTCAATCTGCGCCATGGTGTCTTTAAAAAGGGCTAATTGAGTCTTGGTTAATTCTGTATTCGTGAATGCGGATGAAAAATGTGTGTACGCTCCGATGAAATCAAGGTTTTCAAAATCATAGCATCTGATTGCACTTTCAACCTCGATTGGCATAAAGCCGTAGCGTCCCATTCCTGTGTCTATTTTCAAATAGCATTTCGTTTTTACACCGAGGTCTTTGGATACCTTGTCCATAACCGTGGCTGAATTAAGAGAACCAATGGTAGCAATGCATCCGTTTTCAGCAACTAGTCTTGCCTCATCCTCAATACAGGTTGAACGCATAACGAGTATATCCTCATTGTCAAGAACTTCTTTTAACTCCGCTATATCATCAACCTCTGTAACAGCAAAGGTTTTAATGCCGTTCTCTTTAAGAATGGTACTGAATTCCTTAATACCGAAGCCGTAGCCGTTGCCCTTGACAACGCCGATAAGGGGCACGCCTGCCTTGTCCTTAATCAGCTTTATATTCTCTTCAAGTAGCTTTTTGTCAATTACATATCTGCTCATAATTTTACCTTATTTTCTCAAGCACCTTTGTTGCAAGATTATATAAATTATATACGGGCTTATTGATTACATAGTCAAATTCACCCACAAACTCCTTCATATATCCGCCGAAGCCGTGCTTGAATCTCCAAAGTCCGTAGTGCGGATTATCCGGATTCTGGCAGTCACCTGAAATACCTCCGAAGTCATATACCTTGCAGCCGCATTCCATACCCCACTGCATCATAGCCCATTGTAAAGCATAGTTCGGGTAGACATTGCGGTGTGCGTTTGATGATGCACCATACTGGTACTTCATCACATTCTGCCCCCATTTTATAGCAATAGTTCCTGCAATTGCTTTTCCCTCGTAATATGCCATATAGAGCCTTGCATCGTCTGTCATACAGTCAAGAATTTTAGCAAAATACTCCTTCGGTCTTGTTGAAAAGCCGTCACGTTCGCCTGTTTCACTCATAATCCTTACAAAATCATCAAGAGCCTCTTTGCCGCATATTTTTACCTCAACACCCTTTTTAGGCGCTTTTCTGATTCTGTTGCGGTAGTCGCTCTTAAAGGTGAGCATAAGCTCGTCCTCGCTAAGACCGTTATAATCAAAGCAGTATACAAATCTTGGCTGCACATTCTCAAAATCCATACAACCGGGGTTTAATTCAATAAAGCCTTTTTTAATTAAATGCGCCTTGAATGCTTTGTTTTCAACAACGATTTCAGGGTCAATTTTTAAGCAGTAAGCACCATATTCCTTGCCAACCTCAAGCAGTGCATTGAAGAGCTTGTCAAAGGTGTCAAAATCATTTTCATCGCACACAAAGCCGCGGCAGCAGTACATAAGAGATTTCTTTATAACAGGAATGCTCCTGATTAAAACAGCCGCAGTACCCTTGATTTCACCGTTGTCATCCTTAAGCATTACTGCCTCAAATTTCCAGGCATCCTTAACGCCTGCCCATTTTGATGAATGCTGAAATAATCCCTTGGGATGTTTTTTTATAAAGCTTTCATATTCTTCTAAATTATTACTGTTTACTCTTACAATCATTTTTAAATCTCCAAACAAATCCGTTTCTAACTATTCATTATAACAAATCCGTCAACTGTTGTCTATATTGACTTTTTACATTTTTTAGTATACTATAAATATATTATATTATTAATTAAAAG
>DKYL01000001.1:575-4889 GCA_002493325.1 Ruminococcaceae bacterium UBA7101 | reverse complement strand
ACACACTTTTATTGACAAAGCCGATTTGAATATTTTGCCATATCTATATAGTCATTGTTCTCGAAAAAAATTGAACTTATATTGGCTTCTTCGTAATAGGGCTCCAATTCATTACTGCTTTTATGTATGATGCGGCTCTGTCAGAAGCGTCGGAATTGAACTGCTTTCCGTATACATAAACTCATATTGATATTCGTTTTTTATATTGCTTTTTAATTCTTTTATAAGCTCTTTTCTCTCTTCGCAGTAACCCCAAATAACAAATACATCCTATCCGATGTCACGAAATGCCTGAACCATTTTTCTTGGACGCAGCTGACCGGGAGTAACGCAATGCTCAAGTTTATAAGGCAGATAAAATATGCATCGCTTCATTTATCAAAAATCCCCCTTGTATTTTATTATGCAATTAAAGTCTCCAGAACTTCATTCCCGATGCTTCAAGCTCATCAATTCTGTATAAGCTTTTTACATCAATTAAAACTTTTTGCTTGTTCGCCAAATTACTTTTAAACATTTTCTTTATTTGCATTAATGACATTGCTCTGTATTCCTTATGTCCGACAGCTACTATTATGCAGTCAGCCTTAGGTATACTCTCTAATGCAGTTAATTCTATGCCATATTCTTTTTTTATGGCGTCAAAGCTCGCTTTGGGATCAGTAACAATTGGTTCAATACCATATTCCTTCAGTCGATTAATAATATCAATTACCTTGCTGTTTCTTATATCAGACAGATTTTCCTTGAATGTAATGCCCATAATCACAACAGTTGATTTTTCAGGTGATATACCTGTTTCGGCTATTTTTTTGACTGCGTTATCGGCAACATAGGCTCCCATACTATCGTTGATTCGACGACCTGTCAGTATGATTTGACTGTTACAGCCGAGCTTTTCGGCAGCATATGTCAGATAGTAAGGATCAACACCTATACAGTGACCTCCGACAAGTCCGGGTCTGAATCCAAGAGCATTCCATTTGGTGTTCATACCATTGATAACCTCGTCGGTATCTATGTTGAGCTTGTTACATATTGCAGAAATCTCATTCATAAAAGCAATGTTGACATCACGCTGAGAATTTTCAACGATTTTCACAGCCTCGGCTGTTTTGATATTTGAAACAAGAAATGTACCGGCTTTGATAACTATGTCATAGATTTTCCGGATTTCATCTGCAGATTCCTTGTCCATTCCTGAAACAACCTTTTTGATTGTAGGGAGTGTATGTGTTCTGTCACCCGGATTAATGCGCTCGGGACTGTATCCGACTTTCCAGTCAGTTCCGCATTTCAGACCTGATATATTTTCTATAATCGGAACACAGACATCTTCAGTTGTGCCGGGGTAAACTGTGGATTCAAATACAACTATAGAACCCTGAGTAAGGTTTTGTCCGACAGCTTCCGAAGCTTTTATCAGTGGCTCAAGGTCAGGACTGTTATCTTTTTTTATAGGAGTCGGTACGGCTACGATTATAAAGCTTGCTTCTTTCAGCCTTGTCGGGTCAGATGTAAAATCAATACTCACATTTTTGATGGATTCGCTGAGTTTTCCTTCAGTGTCTATGCCGTTTTTATATTCGTTCAGCTTTATTTTGTCAGTGTCAAATCCTATGACATTTATATGTTTGGCAAATTCAAACGCAATGGGTAATCCAACATATCCAAGTCCAACGACAGCAAGGTTAGATTTACCATGAATAAGACTATGATATATTTTATTGTATTCCATTTTTCGTATTCCTTTATATTATATTGTTTTTTATAATTTCAGAAATAATATCTACCTCTTCCTCACGCATATATGGATGAATCGGCAGGCTAAGAACAGTTTTTGATGCATGAATGGTATTTGGATAAAGTTCGTCAGATAACTTCATACTTTCATAAGCTTTTTGCTGATGAAGACCTTTGGGGTAATAAATCATTGATGGTATTTTGTTTTCTGTCAATGCATTTCGTACTCTGTTTCTTGAACTTTCATCAGCTAAAGTGATTGTGTACTGTGCACGGCAGGAGAAATATCCGCAGGGGATATATGGTACAGCAACTGAATCAAACAGCCTTTGGTCATATAACTCAGCGATTCTGTTAATTGCTTTTGATTCATAATCAATTAAAGCTTTGAATTTCGGAATAAGAACAGCCGCCTGCATAGTGTCTAATCTGGAATTGATTCCGATTTCAAGATTGTCATACTTATCAAAGGGTGATTTCCCAAGAGCCCTCAGTGAACGTAAACGCTCATTGAGCATATCGTCATCAACGAATATTGCTCCGCCGTCACCATAACAGCCTAACGGCTTTGCAGGGAAAAAAGATGTTGCTGAAATATCGCCGAAGGAGCATGCAGGCTTTTTGTCTATACTGCTGCTGAAGCCCTGAGCCGCATCTTCTAATACTTTAAGACCGTACTTTTCAGCAATGGGAATTATTTTGGAATAATCTGCAGGCAAACCAAAAAGGTCAACAGGAATGATGACCTTGGGCGTTAGCACACCCTCACGAATAACCTGCTGAATTGCAAGCTCCAATGCCTGCGGAGATATATTGAATGTTTTACTGTCAATATCTACGAAAACAACCGTTGCTCCGAGTATAGATGCGGCGGCAGAAGATGCAAAATATGTGAAATCGGATGTGAATACAGCATCACCGCAGCCAACACCCATTGCCATTAGCGAAAGCTGTAATGCATCTGTACCACTGGCACAGGTTATGCAGTGCTTGCGCTGTGTGTATTCTGCAAGCATTTCTTCCAATTCATCAACGGGCTTGCCAAGAATAAATTCTCCTTTTTCCATAACAGACTGAACAGCAGAATCAATTTGTGGCTTGAGTGCCAGATATTGTGCTTTTAAATCTCTGAACTGCATAGAATTTCCTCTAATCCGTTTTTACCGATTTGATAATTTCGTCCGCAGGAGCATTTAAGATTCTTTTCCAAAACCTGACCGCATTCACATACCCAGCCTGATTGTTTTGCAGGAACGCCCAATATAAGGGCATAATCGGGAACATCCG
Organism: Ruminococcaceae bacterium UBA7101; assembly: GCA_002493325.1. Classification (GTDB taxonomy): domain Bacteria; phylum Bacillota; class Clostridia; order Oscillospirales; family Acutalibacteraceae; genus Eubacterium_R. Next base: position 1,859 of record DKYL01000001.1, on the reverse strand, counting down.
ATGTGACGACTGCACCTGCACCGATCAAAGCCCATTTGCCTATTGTATTACCGCAGACAATCGTGGCATTAGCTCCGATTGTTGCTCCTGTTCGGACAAGTGTGTGCTTATAATCTGCAGTGCCTTTGGGGTATTTAGCTCTTGGGGTGAGATCATTTGTGAAAACACAGGAGGGACCTAAGAAAACATAATCCTCAAGCTCAACCCCTTCATACACTGAAACATTGTTTTGAATTTTTACGCCGTTTCCTATTTTTACATTGTTTGAGATATTTATATTCTGTCCTAAAACACAGTTTTTTCCGATAGATACACCACTCTGAATATGGCAGAAATGCCATATTTTTGTGCCGCTTCCGATAGAAACATTATTATCAATAAAGCTGCTGCTGTGAATATAGTATTTTTTCATAATGTTCCCCTCAGACAAAATTTTAATGAATTACCATTTGTATTTTTGCTAATCCGATAGAATTTCGGCATTGTCGAATCTTCCTTTAAAATCAAGAGCAGAGCAATTTTTCAGCGGCAGTTTAACGGGCTGTCCTTCTTTGGCTGATTTATATATAGCAAGAACCAGCTCCAATGCTCTTTTTCCGTCTTCTCCCGAAACATATGGTGCTCTGCCTGTCTTGACAGCTTCTATCATATCTGCGTAAAGGGGAGTATGACCATATCCATAGATATCAGGAACATCCTCACTGTATTTGGATTTTACGTATTCGGGGCTGTCAAGATTATCGGCAAAACTCCATTCCTCTATTTTGTTGACAGATTTACCGCCGGCTTTAACGGTTGCTTTTTCACCGAAAATATAAAGTGTTTCTTCGAGATTTTTAGGGAATACATTTGAAGTTCCCTGAATAATACCATAGGAGCCGTTGCTGAATTTTATGAGTGCAGCTCCAAAATCCTCTGCTTCAATATATGGATGATTCAGTCTGTCGGTATATGCAAACACCTCGTCAATTTCATTTCCCATCATCCAGCGCAGAAGGTCGATGTTATGAATGCACTGATTCATCAGTACTCCGCCGTCCTGTGCCCATGTCCCTCTCCATGCGGCAGCGGAATAATAGGACTGATTACGGTTCCAAAGAATATTTGCAGAAGCATGAAGAAGCTTTCCGAATCTTCCGTTTTCAACTGCATTACGGATATACTGAATGGATTTATTGAACCTGTTCTGATGATTAACACAAATCAACACGTTCTTTTCCTTTGCCAGAGCAATGAGCTTATCTGCATCTTCTATCGAGAGCGCAATGGGCTTTTCAATAATCA
>DKYL01000001.1:0-261 GCA_002493325.1 Ruminococcaceae bacterium UBA7101 | reverse complement strand
ATTGCAGCCACTGTTAATGCAATAGGCAGCAATATCAAAATGTGTTCCGCTTTCTGTTGCAATAGCAATAAGCTCAGGATGCTCTTTCTCGATAAGCTCTTTATAATCGGTATATTTTATAACACTATCGGAAAGATTGCAGGTTTTTGCAACAATATCCATTCTGTCAGGTACAATATCACAAATTGCAGCAATTTCAATGGAATTGTTTTTTGCGGCTTCAATATGGTTTGGTGAAATTCTTCCGCAACCTATCAATGC
>DKYL01000020.1 GCA_002493325.1 Ruminococcaceae bacterium UBA7101 | reverse complement strand
TGACTTCGGCTATTTCAAACCGCTCAATTTCTCATTCGAGGTTGAGCCGGTTGTGAATGAGTAGGTGATATTATGAATTTAAAAAATCTATCCTTTCGTGCAATTTATTCAGTAAACGGGCAGGAATTTATTGCAGACAGCTTAAAAAATAAGCACTTTGAAATCATAATAAATGCAAAGGGTAATTGCTTATACGCATCCATACATCCGCTTACTGCCGTTTCCTTCAAGCTGTTTCAAATAAAAATCAACTATGCTTATGCAGAAAATGAAAAAGTATTTGTCAACGGCTATCAAAGCTGGACGGACAGCTTTGAATATTCCTATGGCGACAGTATGAGCGAATTAACGCCCCTTACCGAATTCTGCATCAAAAAAACACCGCTGAAATATGTCGGCTTTTCCAAGTCAGGTGACAGTCTTTTTCAGGAATATCCAAGAAGAGCCAATATTTTTTACGGCTGGTCATACGGGTATATCAGAACGGGTAATAATGTTAAAATCATAGGCTCACTTGATGAGCGTTCAGGTTATACTATTGTAGCCTTTGATATGAATCAGGGCTGTATTAAGATTGGCAAAGAGCTTGAGGGTGTTGTTTTTGAAAAGGAAGCAAGCCTGTTTTCCCTTGCCTTTATTGAAGGCGAGTACAATGCTGCCTTTGATGAATATTTTAAGAGAATGGGAGTGTCCTGTTCGGAAACAAAGCGCAGAACAGGCTACACCACATGGTATAACTATTACGGCAGAGTGAACGAACAGGTTGTAAGGCGTGATCTGGACAGTATCAAAAAGCTGGATGTACCTTTTGATTGCTTTCAGATTGATGATGGTTACCAGTCTGAAATCGGTGACTGGCTTTGTGTAAACAGTAAAAAATTCCCGTCAGGAATGAAAAGCATAGCAGATGATATTCATTCGGGCGGGATGATTGCAGGTCTGTGGCTTGCTCCCTTTGCGGCAACAGGCAAATCAAAATTGTTCCGTGAGCATAAGGATTGGTTCATTAAAGGCAAAAATGGCAGACCATATAAAACCGGTCACAACTGGGGCGGATTCTATTCACTTGATATTTACAATGAATCTGCCCGTAACTATTTGAAAAATGTTTTTGACACCGTTTTAAATGATTGGGGCTTTGATTTGGTTAAGCTTGATTTCCTTTACGGTGCCTGTGTATTGCCTATGCACAACAAATCACGCGGTGAAATTATGTGTGATGCAATGGACTTGCTCAGGGAATGCTGTGGGGATAAATTAATCATAGGCTGCGGTGTGCCGATGATGCCTGCATTCGGCAAGGTGGATTACTGCCGTATAGGCTCGGATATTTCACTGAAATGGCAGCAGCGAAAGGATGTTATCAGGGAAGAGGTTTCAACGCCGCACGCCGTTGCAAATTCAATTTTCCGCCGTCACCTTGACGGCAGAGCATGGAAAAATGATCCCGATGTATTCCTTCTTCGTGACCAGAACAACAAGATGACCTTTGCACAAAGAAAGCTGCTTGCAAAAATAAACAGTATGTTTGGAAATCTGTTGTTCATATCAGATAATGTCAGCGAGTATTCAACCGAACAGCTTGAGGTTTTAAAGGATACATTTAAGCAAAAAAATCTCGATATTATATCGGCTCAGTTTATAAAAACAGATGTAATTCAAATTATATACAGTGAGAATAATATAAGCTCTGAGCTTTGCTTTAATATAAGAACAGGAGCAATATTATAAATTTCAGGGGGAAATATGAGTAAAACAGTAAAAAAAATGATTTGCATTATTATTGCTATTGTACTGATTGCAATGATACCCATCAGCATTCTGATGATTAAGCCGGCTTACAACATAAACAAGAATTACAAAAATCAGACAATTAAAAGTGCTGATGAGATAGCCGGTGGCGGCGATTACATACATTTCCTGAATACAGGCGGCTCAGATGCAATTCTGATTGAAAGCAACGGGCAGTTTGCAATGGTAGATGCAGGAGAGGACAGCGATAATCCAAGAGGCTTTGAAAACTTGGAGCTTGACGGATATGAAGAAAAAGTAGTGGAGTATCTTAAGAAAAATGCGGCAGATGAGAACGGTAAGGTGCACCTTGATTTTGTTTTGGGAACGCATTGCCATAGTGACCATATAGGCGGCTTTGATACTGTTATTTATGATAAGGACATTGAAATCGGCAGAGCTTATCTGAAGGAATATGACAGCACCAAAATAAGAGCTAAAGAGGTTGATGAGTGGGATAATCAGGAGGTATATGACCAGATGGTTCGAGCGCTTAAAGCTAAAAATGTGCCAGTTATCAGCAAGCCTGACGGTACTCCGTTCACACTTGGCAATTTTACCATTACGCTTTTCAATACAACAGATCCTGAAAATGATAAAAAGGTCGGTGAAAATGACCAGTCAATCGGTATGCTGATTGAAAAGGACGGCACAAAGGTGTTCTTGTCAGGCGATATGGATAATTTAACAGGTGATGAAGACAGGGTTGCACCTGAAGTCGGAAAGGTTGATTTGCTTAAATTAGGACATCATAGCTATCATTATTCATCAACATCCAATTTCATTAAAACACTTTTACCTGAATACTGTGTTGTTACCAATGAAGAAAAATCTGTGGAGGACCGAATTCTCTGGCGAGTAGAAAACATAGCCGACAGCACTATACTGATTACAGGTAAAGAGGACGGCATTATTGCAGAAATAGGCTCAAACGGTGATATTCAATTTTATAACGCCATTCATAACTAATTTCGATTTTGTCGGGTAATAAAAAACGGAAGGTTTGCACCTTCCGTTTTTTATTGTGAATTATTAATATTGATGTTAAGCTAAGTATTCAGATACGTTTTCACAATCCTTAACTTTCTCAAGATTGTTTTCAATAACTCTGTCAGTAAATGAGAGCTTGTTTTTCCTCTTTTTAAGTGACTCAGTGAATCTTCTTGATACAGCAATAAAGATAATAAAGATGTATGGCATACCAAGATTTGTTTCAAGCAGTGAGTTAATAATCATCGGTGAAAGTGCATTTACATCCATGCCTGTAACACCAAGGTTTGCAGAGCGAATGCCGCCAAGATATAAACCAACTTCCCAGCCTGCCTGAACAAGAATTCCGATTATCAGAAGCCACGGAATATTTACACGCTCGTTTTTCTTTTTGTGTGACATATTCCATACGAACAGAAGAACATAGCCTACAAACAGAATCAATGCCATCCAGCCGTGGTAAGCACCTGTTTCACGCCAGATGGTAATGGTGTAATCGTGCGGACCAAAGGTTTTTGTGAGCAGAGGACAGCATATCCACCAGCCGAGTATCAGCGTTGTCCATTCAAACAGATTTTTGTCTTTTGAAATCCAAAGCCATATCCATGCAAAATTGGTAAAGCCGTAACTCATTGACATCCACATAAGTACCCAGAACAGTTGACTTTCGGTACCCTCAGCACCATTCATCAGCAAGTGGCGTGAGCCTGTTGCGAGATGGAAGATTCCGAAATCAACAATCTGATAAAGGATACCTGCCAAAACGCCTACAATAATTGTTGTGTACTTTTTTTTGTACAACAGCAGTCCTATAAAAAGAACCAAAAATGAGATATCAAGCCACATATAAAATGGCTCAAATACTCTCTGTGCAACAACTTCCATAAAGTTTCTCCTTCATTACAATAATATTTTGTAGCTTTAGTCTAACATATATTAGCTAATAATGCAATAATTTATCTCAACTTGTATGAAAATTTATTGTCATAATACCAATATAACTGAAAAAGTCGATTTGTTACATTATGGATAAAAAACAAAAAAGACAAGCTTTTCAAAGCTTGTCTTTTTTTGGTGGAGGAGGGTGGATTCGAAC
>DKYL01000055.1:922-10373 GCA_002493325.1 Ruminococcaceae bacterium UBA7101 | reverse complement strand
AATATATTATATATAATATTGTCAAGGACTTTTTAGGTAAAAAATATGATTACAGGAATAATTTGTGAGTTTAATCCCTTTCACGCAGGGCATAAATATCTGATTGACAGTGTAAAAAAAGAAAATGACGGCATTGTCTGCGTTATGAGCGGCAATTTTGTACAGCGCGGGGAGTTTGCGGTATATGACAAATTCTCCCGTGCAAAAACAGCACTTGAAAACGGTGCGGACTTAGTTATCGAACTGCCCTGCACCTATTCCCTCAGGTCTGCCGAGGGCTTTGCAAGGGCAGGTGTTGAGATTCTTGAAGCAACAAATACGGTTGAGCGAATTGCATTCGGTGCGGAATGTGATAATATGGATGAGCTGAAACGTCTTTCTTATGAAATTGCTGAAAAGGAACAGGAAATAAAAGCAGAAATGAAAAAGGGCATAACCTACCCTGCTGCAAGAAAAGCCGTTATTGGCTCTTCACTGCTCGACACACCAAATAACATTTTAGCTGTTGAATATATAAAGTCAACAAAGCTGCCCTGCACCGCTGTCAAAAGAATCGGCAAAGGACACGACAGTGACGATGAAAAATACAGTGCATCGGAAATCAGAAAAGGATTGTCGGCTGACGAGATATGCTCGCTGAAAAACTGTGAAACCGCCGTTCTTGCAAAGCTGAGATGTATGACAGCAAATGATTTTCTTGAAATTGAGGATGTGACAGAGGGGCTTGAAAACAGGATTGCAGATATGGTCAGAATCTCAACCTCACTGGATGAGCTTTATGATAACATCAAAACAAAAAGATACACACATTCACGGATAAGAAGAATTATTTTAAAAGCATATTTGGGAATCACCAAGGAATACACTGAAAAAGTGCCATATATCAGAATATTAGGCTTTAACGGCAAGGGACAGGAAATTCTTGCTAAAATGAAAAAAAATGCGAATTTGCCCATTATCAGCCGATATAGTGATACGGATACACTTGATGAATACGGAAAAGATTTATTTGAACTGGAATGCAGATGCACGGATTTATATAACTTAGGATATAAAAAGCCACTGCCCTGCGGAACAGAACAGAGGAGCAAGGTTATAATATTATAATATATATTGGTTAAGGGAGGCACAAAGCCTCCCTTTTGGTTACTTATTAACAGCCCACAGATTTTTGATTTGCGGTGAAAGACGCTCATAGGTCCAAAGCTTTTCAGAATTTTTGTAGCTGTTTGGGTCATTGACCTTAAATCCCTCATCGGTATAGCCCGTTACAACAATAAAATGACCCTTTGTGGTAAAATCACCCTCACCTACTGACAATATAATAGAATCCCCCTGCTGCAAAGCATTTTTCATAACCGATTCATCAAGGGGCAGTTCTCTTACAGACAAGCCAAGCTTTGTTCCGCCTTTTGTTAATAAATCCCAGGTTGAGCCCACACCGTTTTTATAGTAGCCTTTTTGGTAAGCATAATCAGCAACATAATAAGATTTATTAAATATTTAATGGCAGTGTTACAAGGAAGTCGGTATATTCCTTATTGCTGAAGGCTTTTATAACACCGTCGTGAAGCTCAACGATTTCACGTGCTATTGCAAGACCAAGCCCTGCTCCGCCGTTTTGCGTACCCCTTGCATTATCGGCTCTGAAAAACTTTTCAAAAATAATCTGCAGCTTTTCCTCAGGTATTTGGTCGCCTGTATTTCTTACACAGATGTGAGCATATTTTTCATCGGAATCAGCAAAAATCTTTAATACAGTATTTTCATAGCTGTAGCTGACAGCGTTTCTTATCAGATTATCAAAAACCCTTGCAAGCTTATCCGCATCACCAATCAACATGATTTTTGAATCGATATGTGATTCAATAGTAATATTTTTCTGCTTGAAGGAGGGATAAAATTCTTCAACAATCTGATGAAGTAGCAGCGAAAGATTGATTCTGTTATGCTCAAGAGCCACTGCCTGCAGGTTAAATCTCGTTATATCAAACAGCTCATTAATAAGCTGTTCAAGACGATAAGCCTTGTCAAGCGTGATATGTGTATACCTTGCTTTATACGCAACAGGCAGATCGGGGCTTTCCTCCAAAAGCGTAAGATACCCTATTATTGAAGTAAGCGGCGTTTTTAAATCATGAGCCAGATAAACAACAAGCTCATTTTTCTTTTCCTCAGCTTCCCTTGCAGCACGTTCCTTGAATAAAAGTTCATTCTCAACCTCAAGTGCTTTCAGCTTAAAGCTGTCCATTATTTTAGGGTAGCTGATTTTTTCACGCTCATCAAGTGTAAAATTATTGATTGTCTTATAGCTTTTATCAATATAACTGCCTGCTTTATAAATATTCACGGCAGCTATTACAAGAAGAACCGCAAAATAAAAAAAGATTATCCAAAAATTGCTGTATGAGGATACATATTCGGCTGCACTTGTGTCAAGCTCCTCAAGCCTGTCATAATAATCCTGATAATAGGAATTTAATATCAGCAATACCGGAATGTAAAGCACGGTAAAGACTGCCGCTTCAGAAAAAAACTTTATAATCAGTTTTCTTTTAAAATTTGTTTTATCCCTTTTCAACCTTATATCCAACTCCCCATACGGTTTTGATATATTTCGGATTTTTGGCAGGCTCGCCGAGCTTTTCCCTTATTCTTCTGATATGCACCATAACCGTATTGTTGCAGTCCAGATATTTTTCTTTCCACACCTTTTCAAAAATCTCCTCTGCAGAAACAACAGTGCCGGAGTTTTCACAAAGATGCCAGAGTATTTTAAATTCAGTAGGTGTTAAATCGATTTTTTCATCATAAAGAGTACAGATATGCTCGTTTTTATTGAGATACAGACCGCCATAACTGTATGCATCCTTATTATTGATTGCATCATAATCCGTGTATCTTCTTAACTGTGCTTTGACTCTGTACAAAAGCTCAATAGGCTCAAAGGGCTTTGTAATATAATCATCGGCACCGAATGAAAGCCCTGCAATTTTATCATTGGTTTCCACCTTTGCAGTAAGCAGTATAACAGGATAAGTATACTTTTCCCTTATCCTTTTCAAAAGCTCAAAGCCGTCAATCTCCGGCAGCATAACGTCAAGTATAGCCATATCAAGAACCGTGTTTTCAATACATTCAAGCGCTTTGGCAGAGCTGTAGCATTTATATACATTATAGCCTTGATTTTTTAAAATCAAGGCTACCAAATCAGCAATTTCCTTTTCATCATCTACTACTAATATATTCACCTTATCACCTCTGAAAAAATTATAGCAAATGATTATAAAGAATTTCTTAAGTTTTTCTTACAATTAGCTTTCAATATTGTAATATTAAAGACCTCTTACAAGCAATTCAAAATCATCCCTGCTCATTGCGGAATTTATGTATGAAAGCAGCGAGTTTGTTGAAAGAAACTCAGGCAAATCCAGTGCCTTCAACAGCTTTTTTTTATTTTCCTTAGCATTCGGTGTACCCGAAAAGCCCATATCATACAAATCAAAATGCGTAACAGGATTTTCAACCATAACCTTTTCACTGTTGACACCTGCTTTGTTGAACAGGTCAAGCAGCAATTTTTCACTCATACCCTCAACGCCGAGCTTACCCTCCTTTGAGGGCTCTTTTTTTCTTTTTTCCTTGCCGTATATGTCAGGTATATAAATATGCTTTATTTTATCCTTAGGAATGCCCGAGGAAAGATAATGCCTTATCTGAAAGCCGCTGTGGTCGCTGTCCGTAAGAACAATGATACCGCGCTCACCCGCAAGCTTTTTTATAAATTTAAGCTTAGCTTTATCATTATATATACCGAAACCATTGGTTTCAACAATCATAGTATCAAGAATATTGCTGAGCTTCAGCTTATCATACCTGCCCTCAACAATAACAGCCTCCTTGATTTTAAGCATAACTGTTTTCCCTCGCAATCATAATCAGCTTAACAACAAGCTCCTCAAGCAGCAGACGCTTGTCAATCGCTGTGCTTTTCAACTTAACATCTGTTTCGGCAATAACGTCAAGCGATGCTCTGAGCTGCTGCTCTGACATCTCTGCACAATCCCTTGACGCATTACGCAGGGCAAACTCTCTGTTTTTATAATTAAAATGCTTCGCAACATCGCTGTAGGACTGTCCTGCAGTTTTGGCACACTTTACACGATACATATCAACATAAACACCGATTATAATGGATGATATTCTGACAGGGTCCTCCTTCATATAAAAAAGACCGTCAAGCACATTATAGGCAAGCTGTGAATTGCCGCTGACAACCGCCTTTGATAAATCATAAATTTTAGCCTGAAGGCATTTCGTTGCCATATTATCAATAATTTCTTTTGTAATAACACCGCCCTGCACAAAGCCGCAAAGCTTGTCAAGCTCATTGAGAAGCACCGTCATATCATTGCCGGAAACAGAAATAAGATACTGTGCATCATCCATGCTGAGTGTCGCTTTTCTGCGCTTTGCACCTGAAACCAGAAGCTTTGCAACCTCACGCTCGCTCCTTTTTTCCATATTAATAACAGCACCTGCATTGTCAAAATATGTTATCAGCTTTCTGAAAGCTGCGGATTTTGTATCGACAGCAAGTGAATCATAGCAGAGAATAAATATTGTAGTATCAGGCACGTCATCTAAAAATTCCTTGATGAGAGCCATATCATTTTTTGATTTTTCAACAGGATAATCGCGTACATAAACAAGATTATATTCACTCATCATAGGGAGCATCTGTGCATCCTTGATAATATCGTCAAGGCTTGTATCCTTGCCCTCAAAGCGATGAAGATTGAAGGAATCAAAGGCAGGGTCAATAACCTTTTTTATAATCTGAGAAATATAAAAATCCTTAAGATAGCTCTCCTCGCCATAAATTAAATATGCGTTGGAAAAGGTTGAATTTTTAATTTGCTCTTTAATGCCCTGTTCATTCAGCTTAGCCATCTGTTCCCCTCCTTACAACAAGCTGTGAATTTTCGCTGAAGGTTATCAGCGTTGATTGTACACCGTAAAAATCCTTGCCAAGTGTTCTGCTGAACCTATTGCTCCCTATTATAACACAGGACTGTGCAATTTTAAAGGTTTTATCCAATGAATGGATATATATTATTTCCCCTGCACGTGAAACAGCAATTTTGTCACTGATTTTATATTTATTCCCGTTCTCTGTTAAATCCATAGATTTATGTAAAGCACAGTCAATATAAACAGTATCCCGTTCATCGGCAAGATTCTCTGCATAGTATTTGTCATATCTGCTGTCAAGACCGATAATAACTGCCGAGTCCTTGTCATAAACCATAACAGCTCCGTTTTTGCTGATATAGACACTTACAGTATGATTCTGCTGATAGCAGAAAACAAGTGATGAAATAATTGTTACAATGCAGATGAAGGCTGTAAACTCTTTTATCATAACCTTTCCTTTAATCAACAGCATAATACCTGCAAGCATAAAAACAGCACACATTGAAATGCCGAATATCTCACCTGAAATATCAAGAAAAAGGAAGGCAAAATGCTTTGCGGTGAAGTCAATCATATTAAGAAGAACATCTGATAAAAACTGAATTACCGATACCTGAAATTCAGTTATAAAAGGTACTCCGTAAATGAAACAGAAAACAATAACAGAAATGATGAGCAGTGTAATAAGCGGTTCGGCAAGCAGATTCAGAATAACGCTCAGAACGCTGACACTGCCGAAAAACAAATAAAGCACCGGTGTAACAGCAAGCAAAACGGACGATGACAGAATTACACCTTTTGTTATATACAACAAAACAATATTTTTAACCCTAATGCTTTTCATTACATTTTTATATATAACGGTTATTCCGAGAACTGCACAGACTGTCAGTACTGCCCCTGCATCCGTAACCGCAAAGGGATTAAAGCACAATATAAGCACAGCAAGACCTAAGGAATTGAGCGTATCGGCTTTATTGCTGACAAGCTTTGCAATAAGCACAGCCGAAAGCATAATAGCGGCACGCACAGAGGATTTGGAAAAATCCGCAGCACCTATGTAAACGAGCATTACTGCCATGGACAAAAACGTATTAACAGCTTTCGGAACTTTAATCAGCCTCATAAGATAATAAGCACCAAAGCTTATCAGTGATATATGAAAGCCTGAAACCGCAAGATAATGGCTCAGTCCGCAAATTCTGAAATTATTCTGCACCTCAAGTGACAAACAGCTTTTGCTGCCTGTTAAGAGTGCAAGGCTTAAGCCTGCACTGTCACCTGAAAGACTGTTTAACAGTATTGACTGAATATACTCCCTCAGCTCAATAAAGTAATAATTAACAGGCTTATGCGAATTTGATACAATCTCCCCAATTTCATTAAGCCGTGCACAAACATAAATTCCGTCACCGTAAAGTCCGTAGCTTTTAAAAGGATTTTCGCCTGCTGAATAAAAATACAGGTTGGAAGAAACAGTATCATAATAATCCGCATCTATCTTTTTATCACTTTTAAGATAAACCTTAATTTTCTGCGGTGAGCCAATCATATCAATTTTTGCAGTTTCAACAATATATGTATAAGTATTGCTTTCCTCATTATATTCGGGTATATCAACAATCTGAAAAACAGTATCAGCCGATTTGCTGTCAAGGCTTTTGGCAGGCTCAACACTGCTGTCTGTAACAAGAATGAACATTGTGCAGGCAAATACAATACTGCCGAGCACAACACATATAACCCTGCCGTCCCTTGTAAATTTAATAAGCAGTGATGCTATAAAAAGCACCACTGCTATGGATAAAACAAGCCCTGCAAAAGGATAGGGAATAATATTAAGTACAACAAGAGTAATTGCAACCGTAAAACCTATAAATGCAAAAACTCTTTTCATACGTTATTCAACAGGCTCAATTACAAAGGAATATGCCTGCTTAACTCCTTTTTTCATTAAATACGGCTCACGGACAAATGCCTGACCCGGAAGATCACCGCCAACGCCAACCTGCATATGGTCAATATTAACGGTTGTAATATTCTCATATGGAATATTATTGATATGCGTTGCCTTGTCAAGACCGTCTGTTGTGTAATGATAAGCTGAAAAGTTGAACGGGTCATCAAAATATGAAATAAATTTCAGTCCCCTGCCCTTTTTATTTGTAATCGTGAAATAACGAACATCAGCCCTGTTTGATGACTCCTGAGGGCGCATATAGCGGTATTCCATATCTGTAACGGTTGAAGAATACTTATCAATCTTATAACCTGTTTTACGGTCACAGTAGCTTGGCAGCGGACCTCTGCCGTACCAGGTTACATATTCCATTTCCTTAGGCAGGGTCATTTTATAACCAAATCTCAGCATATTTGCATTCGGTACTGCACTGTGATAAATATAAATTCTGCCGTTCGGATAAAGCTTAAAGGTGGCAACAGAATTTTTTAGTCCCTGTGTACTGTATGCAATATTGATTTCAACCGTATTATCAGCACCTGCTTTTGCAACAGTTTTGACTGCTGAAGCATGCTTGGTTGCCCTCTGCCACATATAAAACGGATGCAGCTTTGTAAACTGCGGTGTGAAATTCAGAAAATCAATGTCATTATCTGTCAGAGCTCTGAAATAATTCGGCTCAATGGGTGAAAGCAGCAGTTCACTTCCGTCAAGCTGATAGCTGACAATTCTGCCGTTATTAACGACAAATTTAACCTTGTCATTATATACGGTAACTCTTTTTCCCTTCTGTTCAAAGGTTAAATCGCCCTTATTCTCAGGAGCAACAGGCTGGGGCATTTCATTGACAATAAACTGATCCCATGAAACCTCATAATTTGATTTAAGACCAAGAGTCTTTTTCTTTGTATAAAAGCCTATGGTAAGAACAACCTCTTTGTCCTTCGGAATACTGTCATAGGAATAAGGCAGTGTTATAAAGGTTTCCGAAAGCGGCTCACATTCAAATTTTTCAAGCTCACCGTTTTCAATCAGCTCACCCTCAGCCTTAAGCTCCCACTTACATTTGAAAGCACTGACATTGGTAAACAGGTATTTATTTTTAACCTTGAATTTGCCGATTTTAACATCAAATTCCTCACACTTAATATACTGATAGCCTTTTTTAACCTGCAGAATCTGCGGGTGAGGAACACGGTCGGCACCGATTATACCATTCGCACAGAGTGCTCTGTTTGAGCCTGTCATAGCCGTGGTGTTGGGAATATCAATGAGCTTTTTAGGCTCCTTGCCTTCAAAGTCAATACCATAAAGCCAATTATCCTTACCGTTTTCATCCTTAACGTGAAGTGCCTGATCAACAAAATCCCAGATAAAGCCGCCGCACATATTGTCATACTTTTCAAAATCAGCTATGTATTCATCAAAGTTGCCCAGTGAATTTTCCATAGAATGGGCATATTCACAAAGCAGAATGGGCTTGCCCTCATACATTTCAGGCTTGATGGGTTTGCTGTCTGCTGCAAGCTGATTTGCTATGTTATCATAAAGGGAAATGGAAATCTCCTGCTTATTTCCGAGCTTTTCCATTACATCTGCTGTGGGATACATACGTGAGATAACATCACTTTTTGTCTGGTCAAAATCACCCTCATAATGAAACTGACGTGTGTCATCAAGAGCAAGCGCTGCTTCCTTCATTTTCATAAAGTTATAGCCGTCACCTGCTTCATTGCCAAGGGACCACATAAAGATACATGGGTTATTGCGGTCACGCAGCACCATTCGTTCCATTCGGTCAACCGTCTGACCTGTCCACATCGGGTTAGAACCGGGTACACCCTTTCGGCGTACGCCATGGCTTTCTACCTCACATTCATCCATAACATAAAAGCCGTATTTATTACACATTTCATAAAAATAAGGGTCGTTCGGATAGTGGGAGGTACGGATTGAATTGATATTATTCTGCTTCATAATATCAAGATCCTGGGCATAACGCTCTCTCGGAACTGCCCAGCCGCAGTCGCCGTCAAAATCGTGGCGGTTAACACCGTGAAGCATTAACGGCATACCATTGAAGAATATTTTTTCGCCCTTGATTTCAACCTTCTTAAAGCCTATCTGATAAGTTTTAACAACTGTAACCTCACCATTGACAATAAGAGTCATAACAAGGGTATAAAGATTCGGATGCTCAGCTGACCACTTTTTAGGTGCTTTAACATTTTGGCTGATTGTAAGCTTATCATCACGAAGGGAAAGCTTAGCAGATTTATCGCCAAGCTCGATTTCCCTGCCTGTATCAGCAATAAGCTTTGCCTTGGCAGTAAGCTTGCCTTTTGTGCCGTCATAATTTTTTATGAACATATCAAGTGTTAAGTCGGAATCCTTGAAATCAACATCAAAATCCGTTTTGACATAGAAATCCCTAAGGCACACCTTTGACTCGCCGTACAAATAAACCTCTCTGTAAATGCCGCAAAGCCACCACATATCCTGATCCTCAAGATA
>DKYL01000055.1:0-632 GCA_002493325.1 Ruminococcaceae bacterium UBA7101 | reverse complement strand
CATATCCTGATCCTCAAGATATGTGCCGTCACAATATCTGTAAACCTTGGCACAAACAATATTTTCGCCCTCGGTAAGATACTTGGTAACATCAAATTCGTGAGGCGTCATAGAGCCTTGGGAATAACCCACAAAATCCCCGTTAACATAAACCTCAAGCGCCGCCTTTGCCGCACCGAAGTGAAGAAAAATCTCTCTCCCCACAAGTGCTTCATCAAGAACAAAACGTCTTCTGTAAAAGCCGATTTCCTGCATTTTACGATTAATTGACGGTATTTTGTGCTTGTTTCTGCTGATAGCCTTCGGGAAGGTGCTTGCATAATAATAAGGCACAGAATATCCCTCTGTCTGCCACACAGACGGAACCTTTATCTCGTCCCATTCACGGTCGTCAAAATCTTTATTTACAAAAGCATCAGGCTGATTGTCAACACCCATCTGCCAGTGGAATTTCCACATTCCGTTAAGAGATTGCTTATACTTACCGTCCTCGCCTGAGAGGGCTTCCTCCTCGCTGTCAAAAGGCAAAAACAGTGCATGACCATCCTCCTTATTCACATTGAAAACCGACGGATCCTCCCACCTAAATTTAGCCATAATACTCTCCTTTTAATTAATAATATAATATATTT
>DKYL01000064.1 GCA_002493325.1 Ruminococcaceae bacterium UBA7101 | reverse complement strand
ATGACTGCAATTAACAGCGGGAATCTACCGTTGCAGGGGGTCAGGGAATTGGTGATAATTGCCACCAGCCGTTCACGGGGGCTGTCGATTATTCTTGCTCCTGTAACACCCACAGCATTGCAGCCGTAACCCATACAGGTAGTAAGCGCTTGCTTGCCGCAGGCACCGCAGCTTTCAAAAGCACCATCAAGATTAAATGCGATTCTGGGAAGAACACCGAAATCCTCAAGGAGTGCAAAAAGCGGAAAGAAAATTGCCATAGGCGGCAACATTACAGCAACTACCCAAAGAAGCACACGCAGTATTCCGTTAACAAACAGACTGATAAAAACATCAGGTGCATTTATACTGACAAGCCAATCGGCGAGCCATACCTGAAAATTATCGAACACACCCCTCAGCCAATCTGACGGATAGTTTGAACCTGCAATTGTTATCCACAGCACGGTACCGAAAAGCAGAAGCATAATCGGAATGGATGTATATTTACCAAGAAGAAGGTTATCAAGCCTTTTCTCAAAGGCATCCTTTTTTGATGGGAGTTTTTTTGACACGGATTTTGCAATATCCTCAGACTTATCAAATATCGCCGTTGTAACCGTTTGCGAAACATTGACGCCAAACTGCTTTAATTTATTTTGTGCCGATTTGATGCTTGCACGAACATTCCCCTTAAGCAAAACATCAGAACCAAAATTTTCTTTAAATGAGGAATTAAAGCTTTCGTCATTCTCGATTAATCTTAACGAGAAAAATCTCAGGTTTCTATCAGTATCAATCTGTCCCTTTAATGCTCTGCTGACCTGCTTAACGGCACTTTCAATTGTATTATTATAAAAAAGTGTAGTGCTTTCATTAAGCAATGTTTCATTAGAAATCTGATAAACAATTTCAAGCAGTTCATTGATACCCTTACCGCTTCGGGCTGTTGCCTTTACTACAGGAACACCGAGAAGCTTTGACAATTGTGCGGTATCAATTTCAATATTTTTCTTTTTTGCCTCATCACAGAGATTAAGCAGCAAAACCACTTTATTTGTAAGCTCCATCACCTGCAGCACCAAATTAAGATTTCTTTCTAAATTCGTGGCATCAACCACACATACTACACAGTCATAATCATTAAAGCAAAGATAATCTCTTGCCACTCTTTCCTCCTCGCTTGATGCAAGCAGGCTATATGTACCCGGCAAATCCACAAGCTCATATTCGTTGAACTTGTATTTGAATTTGCCGCTGCAGGAATCAACCGTTTTTCCTGTCCAGTTGCCTGTGTGCTGATGAGAGCCTGTGATTTCATTAAACACTGTGCTTTTGCCCACGTTCGGGTTGCCCATAAGTAAAACCTTTTTATTTTTTATCACAAAATCACTCCAATTCTGTCAGCATCTCTTTTTCTCAGTGCAACCTTGCTGCCGCGTATCTGATAAGCTATCGGCGAGCCGAAAAAGCCGATATTGGTGCAGCTGATTTTTTGTCCCGTTATAAATCCCATATCTGAAAACCTGCGCCCAAAATTTGAGCCGTTGTCAATACTTGTAATATATCCGGACTCATTTACTTTCATCTGGGAAAGAGTCATACTATCACCCCGTTAATCTCATTCTATGTAATAGTTAAAAATTAGTGAATATGCTGATTATGTATTGAATTTGCCATAATATAATGATAAAATATAAAAGCAAAAATTTTACTTAGGGGTAATTTTTATGGAAAAGTTAAAGTATTTTGTCAATGGTGAGTTCAAGGACTCACAGACAGAGGTCTGGTACGACCTCCACAATCCGTCAACAGGCGAGATTACTGGTCAGGCACCTTGCTGCACAAACGATGAGGTGTTGGAGGCTATTGAGGCAGCAAAGGCTGCCTATCCTGCATGGAGAGCTACTCCTGCAAGAAAAAGAACACAAATTCTTTTTAAAGTAAGAGAGCTTCTTCTTGAACATATGGATGAGCTCACAATGCTGGTTTGTGAAGAAAACGGTAAAACCTGGGGCGAGGCTCAGGGTGATGTTGGTAAGGCACAGGAGGGTACAGAGCTTGCTCTTCAGGCGCCTTCACTTATGATGGGCGAAAGCCTTATGGACGCATCAACAGGCTTTGATACAGTAAAATACCGTGAGCCAATGGGCGTTTTTGCAGGCATTGTTCCTGTTAACTTCCCTGCTATGATTCCATTCGGCTGGATGGCTCCTGTTTGTGTTGCCTGCGGTAATACAATGGTATTAAAGGCTGCTTCACTTACACCGAGAACAGCTATGAGAATCGGCGAACTTTACAAGGAAGCAGGTATTCCTGACGGTGTTATCAACATTGTTACCTGTTCAAGAAATGAGATTAACACAATCCTTGAGCATCCGGATGTTAAGGGCATTACTTTTGTAGGCTCAACACCTGTAGGCTTAAAGATTTATGAAAAGGCAGCAGCAAACGGCAAAAGATGTCAGGCTCTCTGTCAGGCTAAAAACCACGCACTTATTCTTGAGGACTGTGCACTTGAAAGAACAGTTGCAGGCGTTATCAACTCTGCATTCGGCTGTGCAGGTCAGAGATGTATGGCTCTCTCCTGCGTAGTTGTTCAGGAGTCCATTGCAGACAAATTTGTTGCTGAGCTTAAGGCACAGGCAAAGAGCATCAACTGCGGTCCTGCTTGGGACAAGTCAACACGTCTTGGTCCAATCACATACGAAAAGCACTACAAGGAAGTGCTTGCTGACATTCAAAAGGGTATCGACGAGGGCGCAACCGTTGTTCTCGACGGCAGAAATCCTGAGCTTCCTGAGGGATATGAGAATGGTTACTTTGTAGGTCCTACAATCTTTGACCACGTAACCGAAGATATGACAATCGGCAGTGATGAGGTGTTCGGTCCTGTTCTTTGTGTTAAGAGATGCAAGGACTTTGACGAGGGACTTGCCATTATGAACGCAAGCCCATATGCAAACGGTTCCGTTATCTACACACAGAGCGGTTACTATGCACGCCAGTTTGCACGCTACACAGACGGCGGTCAGGTTGGTATCAACGTTGGTATTCCTGTACCTGTTGGATTTATTCCGTTCAGCGGTCACAAGCAGAGCTTCTTCGGTGATTTACATTGCCTTGGCAAGGATGCATACCGCTTCTTCACAGAGAGCAAGTCTGTAACACAGCACTGGTTTGATGAGGAAGAAATGAAGGCTAAAGAGGTTGACACCTGGGATGGTCTTCTGTAATTCATAGTACACACAGCAAAAGCCGTTGGAAATTCCAACGGCTTTTTTTACAGCTTAAGCAACAATATCCACTGTTGCCTATAGATTTTATATTATTCTTACATTTTACTGCAAAATAATTAAATATGCTGTTTTGATTGCT
>DKYL01000065.1 GCA_002493325.1 Ruminococcaceae bacterium UBA7101 | reverse complement strand
TATATACTATATTATTATATACAAATCGTAAAGCAGTGTATTCAAATGAAGGCACTGCTTTTTATTTATTTGGGCTGTAAATTCGGAGAAATTTTTCTTAATCTAAATATTGGGTCAGGTATAGGATAAAATGGGGGTATTATCAATATGTAGTATATTTTTTACTGAAAAATAATAAAAGTTACAAAATGTAAGATTTTTGTAGTACTTTTCTAACGATTTCACAAAAAAAATCAATCACGTGGTAAAGCGTTAAAAGTTAGAACCACAAGATATTGAGCGGTCTTAATTTAATCTTAATAATTAAAATTACAAACTTGTGCAAATTGTACAAAAAACTCAACTTCGATTTGTTGACAACTTATGCATTTGTGATATAATGGCAAACGCTCGGGGAAATAATAGTGTAAAGCAGAAAAAATTTACTTTCTGTTTAGTGGATTATTCCACTGAATATTAGGAGTTAAAAGAAACTGAATAACCTAATATTTCGAAGACAAAGGAGATTAAGATGATAAACCAATCAAATGCTGGCGGACTTAAAGGCTTAAGCCGTGCAGTCCTGACAGCAGTAATTGCATTTATTGTTGCAATCGGTATTTTTGCTACAACCGCATTTGCAGGTCTTGTAAGCCAATATAATGTTGAAATACAGATTGACAATGATAGCTTCGTAGTTACAACGAATGAAACGGAACCAATCGAAATCTTGTCACAAGCAAATATCACTTTAGCTGATAGTGACAAACTTGACATCAGTGCTTTCACCGGCAGTGAGGGCAGTGTTATCAGGATTGACAAACTCAATAATGTGAATATTGAATTTGACGGTGTTATCAACAGCTACTCTGTTTATGCAGATACAGTGGGTGAAGCACTGAACGAGCTTGGCATCAGCTCAGATGACAGGCTGAAAACAAATTATGAGCTGACTGATTCTATTAAAGACGGTATGGTAATTACCCTTCAGTCTGCAAAATCAGTCACACTGACAGTTGACAATGCAACAACCAAGTATGCAGTTTATCAGGGCACAGTTCAGGACCTGTTAACGCTTGCAGGAATCAGCCTTGGAGCTGATGATTATACAGAGCCATCAGTGAATACCGAGCTTAAGGATAAAATGGCTGTTACTGTATATCGTGTTGCGTATAAAACTGTAGATAAGAAAGAGAATATTTCTTTCAAAACCAGAAAGCAGAATGACAGCTCTATGGACATCGGCACTGAAAAGATTTTGACTAAGGGTGTCAATGGCGTAGATGAGGTCAGCTATAAGGTTAAATATGTTAACGGTAAAGAGGAAAGTAAAACCGAGCTCAGCCGTAAGACAGTTAAAGAGCCTGTTAATCAGGTTGTAAATGTAGGCACAAAAGCAAAAAGCACAGGTGTAAGTGATAATATTACATTACAGTACAGTGAAAGATATAATGTGTCAAGCAATCCGTTAACCGCTTTTAAGGGCGTTGTTTATTACAATGGTCACAGAGAAACCTATTATTCTCAGAGGGTGCTTCCGGGCAATGGTCTGAATATTCCCGGCAGACATGTTGCAGATGACGGTACTATAAGAGATGGCGACGGCTATATCTGTGTTGCAGCGAATAGCGCATATATGAAAAAAGGTACTACACTGATGACCTCTCTCGGTCCTGCAAAGGTGTATGATTGTGGCTGTGCATATGGAACAATTGATATATATGTAAACTGGTAACAGTATAAAAATACAGCAGAGGAAGCTAATGCTTACCACTGCTGTATTTTTTATGCAATGATTTGTTAAGGCAGTCTTATTTTTATGAATTGCTGTTGACTTATTATTGTAAATATCGTAAAATAAATTAAATATATTATTATAACGGAGGACTAATAATATGCTTAACAGTGAAAAAACATTAGAAAAGCTTGTTGCACTTTCAAAGGGCAGAGGTTTTGTATATGCAGGCTCTGAGATTTACGGCGGTCTTGCAAATACATGGGATTACGGTCCCTTGGGTGTTGAGCTTAAAGAGAATATCAAAAAAGCCTGGAGAAAGAAATTTATTCAGGAAAATCCATACAATGTAGGTCTTGACAGTGCTATTCTTATGAATCCGCAGACGTGGGTTGCTTCAGGTCACCTTGGCGGCTTCTCTGACCCGCTTATGGACTGCTGTGACTGTAAAACAAGACACCGTGCAGATGATTTGATTGAAAATTTTGACGGCACTAATGTTGCAGGCTGGAGCAACGAGGAAATGGCTGCTTATATCAAGGAGCACAACATTCCTTGCCCGAACTGCGGTGCGAACAACTTTACCGATATTCGTCAGTTCAACCTTATGTTCAAAACCTTCCAGGGTGTAACTGAGGATGCAAAGGACGAGATTTATCTCAGACCTGAAACTGCACAGGGTATCTTTGTTAACTTCCAGAATGTGCAGAGAACAACAAGAAAGAAAATTCCTTTCGGTGTAGCACAGATTGGTAAGTCCTTCAGAAATGAGATTACACCGGGTAAATTTATTTTCCGTGTTCGTGAGTTTGAGCAGATGGAGCTTGAGTTCTTCTGCAAGCCGGGTACCGATTTAGAGTGGTTTGATTATTGGAGAGGCTTCTGCCGTGACTGGCTCTATTCACTCGGTATCAAGGAAGAAAACCTCAGACTCCGTGACCACGATTCTGATGAGCTTTGCTTCTATTCCAAGGCTACAACTGACTTTGAATACAATTTCCCGTTCGGCTGGGGCGAGCTTTGGGGTGTTGCTGACAGAACAGACTATGACCTCACACAGCATATCAATACAAGCGGTAAAAACCTTGAATATGTTGATCAGGTTAATAACGAAAGATATGTTCCTTATGTTATTGAGCCGTCACTGGGTGTTGAGCGTTTGTTCCTTGCTATTCTTACTGAGGCTTATGATGAGGAAGTTATTGATGCAGAGAAGAACGATACAAGAGTTGTAATGCATTTCCATCCTGTATTAGCTCCTTTCAAGGCAGCCGTGCTTCCGCTTTCAAAGAAGCTTAGTGAGCAGGCAACAGAGGTTTTCAGCACATTGGCTAAAAAGTTCAATGTTGATTTTGATGATGCAGGCTCAATCGGTAAAAGATATCGCCGTCAGGATGAAATCGGTACACCATACTGCATCACCTATGACTTTGACAGTGAAGAGGACGGCTGTGTAACCGTTCGTGACCGTGATACAATGGAGCAGGTCAGAATTCCTATCAGCGAGTTGGTTGCATTTATTGAATCAAAGCTTGAGTTTTAAGAAAAGAGGACATTATGAATTATATTAACAGAGCCCTCGTCAAACAGCAGGCAAAGGATATTATAAAAGGCAAAGTCTTTTATCTGTTTCTTGTTACATTTATTGTTGTTTCGCTTACGAATATGAGTGTTGGCTTTAATGTTGCTAATCGTTATAATTATAATTTCAATAATAACGATTTTGAATTCTTTAATGAAAACCAAAATGATTATAATGATTTTTATGATTATTACAGTGATTTCGGCGAGGAATTCGGAGAAGGTTTGAATGAAGATTATGATTACGATAATCCGATAGAGGATTTTGAATTTGAGGGTGCTGCATCAGCTCCTGAAATCACACAGCTTTCAGTTAACAAGGCAGGGGGAATTAACGCGTTTCTCGGTGGACTGATTAGCAGAGGCATCGGCGGTATAACATATGTAGTTGGTATTGTTTTTATGCCGCTTCTTGTTACACTGTCAGGAATGTATCTGTCCCTTGTGCGCAGACGTCCTGATGAGCCCTTTGAGCTTGGCAAGGAGCTTGTCGGAATTTTTAAAAATTCCTTTAATGATACTTATCTGAAAAAGCTTGTTGTTATGCTTTTGAAAAATGTTATTCTTTTACTGCTTTCACTTTTGTTTATTGTTCCCGGTGCCATTTTCTATTTCAGTTCATATTTTTCGGAACAGATTATGAATGATAATCCTAATCTGAAACCAACAGAAGCGATTAAGCTTTCAAAGAAAATGATAAAAGGCAACAGAACAGAGCTGTTCACTTTGGAGTTAAGCTTTATTCCATGGTATCTGCTTATGGCTGTTACTTTAGGATTGGCATCCATTTATGTTATTCCTTATGTTTACACTACAAGAGCTCTTTATTATGAAAATTTCCGTATGAGAGCTTTGCAGAACGGCAGAATTACACCCGATGATTTTAAATCATTTGATGAAAAGGTGTCAGGCTTCACAGGTGATGGCGGCAGCCGTGCATATGGATATACCGCACCGACAGCAGGTGCAAGTGATTATTATTATGCACCGCCTCAGAGCAGTGCTCAGTCAACGGCAGAGGGCTGTTATTACACAAATCAGCCATCTGATAATCAGCTGCAGCAGGAGAGTCCTGTTGAGAATGCTGCCCATGAGCAGACAGCGGAAATACCGACTGAAAATATTTCAGAGGAAAACTGAATTATACAGTTAACGGCGGGGTGCTTTTTCAGCATCCCGCCTGAATTTTTTATTATATGGAAAAGTATTGAAACAAATTTTGTATAAAAACACATAAAATGACATGAAACAGCCTGTTTTGGGGAGTTTGTTACAATGTGATTCTATGCAAAATTTATATAAAATGCAAAAAAAATCTGTGTTTTAATTTTAAAAATAATGCATTTTAACAAATTGTGATTTAAATGAAAAAAAGTATTGAAATTTGAATAAAAAATATTTATAATTGTTGCGGTGTTGGAATAGCGGTAATGTAAGACAATTTAACTCAGTTTTTTCTATTACTGCTGTTTACAGCAATTTAATTTTGAAACTATATTTCTTTATTGAAGGAGGAATGAGAAACCTGCTAAGTAAAGTCAAG
>DKYL01000074.1 GCA_002493325.1 Ruminococcaceae bacterium UBA7101 | reverse complement strand
ACCAACTGAGCTAATGGCCCATATCCATTTGCGACTTTGATATAATATCATCATTTTATTTCAAAGTCAAGTATTTAGCGGAAATTTATTAAATTTCTTATGCAAAAATGAGGGACAGACCTGCTCTGCCCCTCTGTTTTTTTTGAATCAAACAAACAATACTGATGCGGCGATGAGATACTGACCTGCATAGTAAAGAAAATGATTGATATACAGATGATGAGGTTTATCCTTTCCTCTGCCGAAGAAGGTATTTGAAAGCACGGCATCTGATAATGTGAACAATACTGAGCCGACAGCCATAAGCAGATAACCTTTCTGAAAACCTGTTATTATTGTAGCAATAATTGCAGTTACCATCGTCATTGCCAAAAATGCACAGTATATGCCCACAATTCGTCTGTAAGCACCATAATGCACCTTCATAACATTTGCCATTGCAACTGTTGCAAATCCGATTATCGCTGAAATAACAGCACTGATAAGAATGAAGTACCATTTCATCTTTGTTGAATAAAGGATTGCACCGATATAGAATATGTGACCTACAAGGAAGAATATAAAACCGCCCTTAAGATAAGTTTTTTCCTGTGCTTTATAAAGACCTTTAAGGTCAAGAAGAATATCGCCTACCAAGCCAAGTGCACCACCCATAATTATGAGAGAGCCATATGTATAAGCGTCGGGATTATTTATTAAAGCAAAAACAGCAGTTAACAAATAACAAAGACTCGATACTGACTTGAACAGCAGATTTTTAACACTGAAGCCAAGACGCCTTTCATAACAGAAAACCAGTGACACAATAACACCTACTGCAAGGACTGCATAATACATCATTTTACCCTACCTCTTTCATTGCAAGTTTTTTAAACTCTGACTGTTTCT
Organism: Ruminococcaceae bacterium UBA7101; assembly: GCA_002493325.1. Classification (GTDB taxonomy): domain Bacteria; phylum Bacillota; class Clostridia; order Oscillospirales; family Acutalibacteraceae; genus Eubacterium_R. Next base: position 3,916 of record DKYL01000074.1, on the reverse strand, counting down.
TTAAGTATATCACAACAAGGGGTATGTCTGCAAGTAGCCAGGCAACAGGACCTGCATAACAAATTGCATCAAAGCCGATAAGCGGTGTAAAAATCAGTGCAACAGCAAGTCTGCCGAAGAATTCGCCTGCTCCTGCAATTGTATTGGAATAGGTAAAACCAAGCCCCTGAAGCGTATTTCTGAACACAAAGAGCACTGCAACAAGAGAATAACACCGGGCAATTGCCGAAAGATAATGCTTTGCAGCAAACATTATATCTGCATTATAATCAGTCATAAACAGCTTGACAACTGATGGACCTATTAAAACCAACAGCAAGCTGCATACCACTGACACAGCTATATCAAGCAAAAATATTTTTCTTACGCTTTTGACTATACGATTATAATTTCCGGCACCATAGTTTTGAGATACAAAGGTCATTGTGCCTACACCAAGACCTGACATTGGAATATTGGTTAACTGCTCCACCCTGCCTGCTGCAGTAAAACCTGCTATAACATTTGCGCCAAAACCGTTAACTGCGGTCTGTAAGGTCATAGAACCGATTGATGTAATTGTAAACTGCAATGATATCGGTATACCCATTTTAATCTGATTAAGCGCAACCTTAGTATTCAGTTTTAAATCTCCTGCGGTAATATTAAGCTCTTTATTATATTTGAGTATATACACGCCTGCAAGAACAGCAGCTACGATCTGAGAAATATTGGTTGCCCAGGCTGCTCCGATTACACCCCATTTAAAATGACCGACAAACAATAAGTCTAAAAACAGATTGACAAATACACTTGCAATTAAAAAATAAAGCGGCTTTTTACTCTCCCCTACAGCACGTGAAAGAGCATTGAAATTATTAAGAAGCATCTGAACAGGCACTGCAAAATAAAGCACATCAAGATAGGAAGCTGCCATATCTATAATGCTGTCAGGGGTTTTCAGAAGTCTTAACAACGGATAACAAAGTATATGTGCAATAACTACAATCAATACACCTATGATTATGGAAAGCATTATACTGCTGCCGGCGTATTTATTCATTTTATTTTTATCATTCGCACCAAAGCTTTGAGATACAGTTATGGTAAAGCCTGATGTTAAGCCTAGTGCGGCACCGATAATAAAACCATTGATGGAACCGACACTGCCGACTGCCGCCAAAGCATCCGTTCCCACAAATCTGCCGACAATGATATTGTCCACCAGATTATAGTTGTATTGAAGCATGGAGCTTGCCATTATAGGCAACGCAAATAATAGTATACTTTTTATGGGCTTTCCTGTTAATAAATCATTTTTCATAATACAAGTACCTGAATTTTATTTTAATACATATTAGTACTATTGAATGAAATAGTCAATGATTTATTTTAAAAAGCTCAAAATATTTTTGAAAAAGGACAGGAGTAAGTCCTGTCCCTTAGTAAAAAAATTAGTCACTATTAATTATTCCACTGTTACTACCTTCGCTAAATTTCTTGGCTTATCAACATCAAGCCCTTTATCTGATGAAACATAATATGCCAGAAGCTGCATAACCGACACAGCAGGTATGACAGTAAACTCATCATCCATATCAGGCAGTTCTATGAAATCATTGGTTGCAAATGACTTTAAAGACGTTGTACAAATCGTAATCACCTGTGCACCTCTCGACTGCACTTCTTTAATATTTGAAACCTGTTTGGATGCAAGATACTTCTGTGTCATAAGAGCAATAACTGGTGTATTCTTTGTTATCAGAGCAATCGTTCCGTGTTTCAGTTCACCTGATGCAAATGCCTCACTGTGAATATACGATATCTCCTTTAATTTAAGCGAAGCTTCAAGAAGTGCAGGATAATCCAGTCCCCTGCCAATCATAAAAGCGTGTTCCGCAGTTAAAAGACTGCCTGCAATATGATGAATTTTTTCCTTATTGCTGAATACCTCTTCAACGGCTTTTGGCACTTTTTTTAGTTCATCCATAAAAGATGAAAGCCCCTCAGAATTGAAGCAGCCGCGCATATAAGCCATTTTTGCAGTAATCAGGTAAAAAGTAACAAGCTGACTTGTATAAGCCTTTGTAGAGGCAACAGCAATCTCAGGACCGGCATCGGTATAAATAACATTTTCACTTAGCTTTGCTATTACAGAGCCTCTGACATTTACAATGGAAAGAATTTTTGCATCCTGCCTTTGTGCATACTTGAGTGCTTCAAGCGTATCAATTGTTTCACCGCTCTGAGATACGCATATTACAAGCGTATCACGGCTGATAATCGGCTCACAATAAATAAATTCACTAGCCATATAAACGGTTACGGGAACACCGCAGTTTTTTTCAATCAACTGCTTTCCAATCAGTCCGCTGTGCATTGCCGTACCGCAAGCAACAATCGAAATACTTTTACATTCAGCAAAAATACTTTCATCAACATTATCTGATGAGAAATCGGGGATATTATCCCTGAGCTTTTTATGCAAAGTATTTCTGATTACATCAGGCTGCTCCATAATTTCCTTTTCCATATAAAATGGATAGCCGCATTTGCCGCTGTTTTTTATATCCCAGTTTACAGCAGACATTTCAGGCTCAACAAAATTTTTAGCGAAATCAACTATTTCAATTTTATCCTTTGTGATTTTTGCAACTGTCAGTTCAGGAAGCACAAAATAATCAGGACAGTATTCCGCTATTGCAATAATATCCGAAGCAATATAACAGCCACTGTCATTTTGACAGCATACAACAGGACTTACATTTCTCACAGCGTATATTGCATCGGGCTCATCATCAAACATTATGGCAAGAGCATAAGTCCCCCTCAGCTTCTTCACAGAGCTAATAATAGCATCAACAGGATTTTTTTCATAGCATTTATCAATCAGGGCAGCAACAACCTCGCTGTCTGTGCCTGATTTTAATTTAGAGGCAACACCAAGCGTATTCATAAGCGACTCATAATTTTCAATTATTCCATTATGAACAATTGTAACATTGCCGAATTTATGCGGATGCGAATTCGTATCACTAACCTCACCGTGGGTTGCCCATCTTGTGTGACCTATACCCGACTTGCCTTTAACATCAGCCACCTTGCTTTCAAGCTTATCTACCCTGCCCTCACATTTTGATACAAGGCATTGATTATAGTCAGGATTATAAACAGCAATACCTGCACTGTCATAGCCCCTGTACTCCAATGTTTTTAAGCCTTTAATCAAAATATTTTTAGCTTCATCATATCCGATGTATCCGATAATACCGCACATAAATATTCCCCGTTTCTTTATCGTTATATATTTTATGCGGCAAAAAGAATATTAATACTAAATATGATTATTAATATATTCATCAGCATCCTGATGAGAGTGAAATGTTATTACCTTTTTATCAGGAAATTTATCAAAAAGTGCAAGAACTAACGGTTTTGTGGTTTTATTGTAATTAACAATAAAATTCTTAAGTTCATCATCAGCAGGCAAAACGCAAGGCATATCAGGTCTTTTGCCACGATTCATTGCACCCTTCAAGCAAACCTCAGTCGGCAAATCAAAAAAGAAAATCAGTTCAGCTGCTTTAATGCGATATTCCAACGTATTTCTGAAATTACCGTCAATGATCCAGCAATCCTGTTTTATAATATCCTTTTGCTTTAATATAAATTCTGTTCTGTCAATATGCGTACAGTCCTCACGCCAGTATATTAAATCAAGATGATATAACGGCAATCCTGTCACTGCTGCAAGCTTTCTTGAAAATACACTTTTCCCTGCTCCGCTGCAGCCAATAACTGCAATTTTTTTATATTTAAACATTATATAACCCTTACCACAGATTAAGCTTTAATTTTACTTAAATTTGAAGAAAGAAAGTAAAGAAAAAAGACGTTGCTTATGCAACGTCTAAAGAGATGTCGGCATCACCTATTT
>DKYL01000094.1:9534-28368 GCA_002493325.1 Ruminococcaceae bacterium UBA7101 | reverse complement strand
TAAGTGCGGAAACTGCGGATATGCACTTGTGCGAAAGAATTATGTTAAGAAAAATATCAGTTACTTTCTCTGCTCTCACAAAATGAATGATAATCTGTGCTGTGGGTGTGGAACAATTCACGCAGACGAATTTGAACGATTTGTATTGCAGAAAATCAAGGAAAAACTGGCTGACTTTAAGGAGTTTGAACTTGCAGGTGTTACTGCCAACAATCCTAAAATAGAAGAATTAAAGGCACGGCAAATCGCAATAGACAATGAAATTAACGAAACAGTTAAAAATGTTGCAGGTGCAAGCGAAACGGTAATGGCATATATCAACGAAAATGTTGAACGGCTCCACAGTGAAAAACTGCAAATACAGGCAGAAATTCAACACTTGAGCGAAAACAGATATTCGGCAAATGAAAAAATAATCTGTGACTTTGACAGATTCGACGAACTTCCCTTTGAGAGAAAGCGGGAGCTTGCAAACGCAGTAATCAAAAAAATCTATGCAACAAGTGATAAAATTGACATCATTTGGAACATATAAACAAAAAATCGGTGCAGGGATACACCTTGCACCGAAAATTAAGCAAAAAGTTTACAAGATTGCGGTAGAGTATCACCGAAACGCTGATAATGGACAATTTCACGCGCACGCAGGAATTTTATCGGTTCAATAATATCAGGATCATCAACAAGCCTGAGAATATTGTCATAGGTTACACGAGCCTTTTGCTCTGCTGCCAGGTCTTCATTTAAATCTGCAATTGTGTCACCTTTAACGCCTATGCTTGCGGCTGACCAAGGGAATCCGCTTGCTGCTGTTGGATATACACTGTTTGTATGATCGACAAAATATGCTGCGAAACCGGGATTATCTTCAATCTGTTTTTCAGTCAGATTCCTTGTTAACTGATGAACCATAGTTCCAATCATTTCCAAATGACCCAATTCCTCAACACCTATATCTGTCAGTAAGCCTTTGAGTTCGGGATAGGGCATAGAGTAACGCTGACTTAAGTACCTAAGACTTGCGCCTAATTCGCCGTCAGGTCCGCCATACTGGCTGATGATGATGGAAGCGGCTTTTGGGTCGGGATTTTTTATATTAATCGGGTATTGTAGACGTTTTACATAACTAAACATAATTTCAGCTCCTTTAATTGCTACTGTATTCTATGTTGAAAATAAATTTATGACACATTGATCCGCTTTATCATTTTTCTTATTTTAACAATTACAATTTTGTAATGGAAAGCCTGATGCATTTGTGTTAATATATAAAATGAGGTGATACTATGCAGATATTTGTTTTAGAGGACGATAATGCTATCGGTATGGGGCTGACCTATTCACTTGAAAATGAGGGTTACAGTGTTACCCTTGCAAAGGATGTTAAATCCGCATTGAATATTATTAATGAAAAAGAGTTTGCACTTTATATTCTTGATTTGACATTGCCTGACGGCAGCGGATATGATGTTTGCAGAAGAATTAAGGAAATCGGTGATTTGCCTGTTATTTTCCTGACTGCTTATGATGATGAGGTCAATGTTGTTATGGGCTTTGAGATGGGTGCTGATGACTATATTTCAAAGCCGTTTCGTGTTAAGGAGCTGTTGGTGCGAATTAAAAGTGTGCTTCGCAGATATAATAAGGAAAGCAATGACGGTATTGTTAAAATCAAGGATCTGGTTATTTATACCAATGAGGCAAAGGTTTATAAGAATGGTACAGAAATCATTCTGACTGCAATGGAATACAGGCTTTTGCTGATTCTTCTGAACAACCGCGGCAGAGTGCTCAGCCGAAATCAGCTGCTTGAGAATATCTGGGATATTGACGGTGATTTTGTTGAAGATAATACGCTGACCGTTTATATAAAAAGACTCAGGGATAAGATTGAGGAGGAGCCGACTAAGCCGGATATTATCAAAACTGTCCGCGGTCTTGGCTATGTGATTGAAAATGATTAATAAAGATATTAAAGGTCTGCTGCTGACCTGCAGCGGTATAACAGCAGTTGTTATTATAATATGCTTTTTTGTTAATCCGATAGGCGGAGTTCTGTGCCTTTTGCTGGGTGTTGCAATAACTGCCGTGTTTGTGATTTATACCAGAAGACGCTATAAAAAATTAAGTGAGCTGAACGACTATCTTTCGCTTGTTCTGTCAGGCAATTATAATCTTGATATCAATGAAAATGTTGAGGGCGAGCTTTCAATACTGAAAAATAATCTTTATAAAATTATTACAACGCTGAGTACTCAGAATGAAATGCTGAAAAAGGATAAGGTTTATCTTGCGGATTCACTTGCGGATATTTCACATCAGCTGAAAACGCCGTTGACTTCTATGATGGTAATGACTGATTTGCTCAAGGAAAGTGAGCTTGGCGGCAAGGAGCAGGAATTTATATCTATAATAGAAAACCAGCTTGAAAAGATGAGATGGCTCATATTAAATCTTGTTAAGCTGTCAAAGCTGGATGCGGATACTGTTGAATTTAAGCATGAGCCGGTGCCGATTAAAAATGTAGTTGACGAAAGCCTTAAGCCGTTTCTTGTTATGCTTGATTTAAAGGGCGTTGTATTGAATAATACTGTGCATGATTTCAGCTTTATGGGTGACAGGAACTGGACTGTTGAGGCTTTTGAAAATATCTTAAAAAATTGTATTGAGCATACGGATAAAAACGGAGAGCTTTCTATTTCGGGAAAGAGTACAAATATTTATGATTCGGTTATAATCAAAGACAATGGCTGCGGTATTGAGCCTGAGGATTTGCCGCATATTTTTGAACGCTTTTACCACGGCAAAAATTCGTCAGGTGACAGTGTGGGAATCGGTCTTGCATTGGCTAAAATGGTGCTTGAAAAAGAGAATGCCGGCATAAGCGTTGATAGTACAATAGGTGAAGGAACAACTTTTGAAATCAGATTTTATAAGGCTATAATATAGAATTACCCCTTGCAAACAAAGAATTGCAAGGGGTAATTCTATTCATCCATCTGAAGAATATCTGTGTTTTCAGGGAGGTCGAGGGTTTCGACATTTCTGAGGTGCTTTTGGATAACATCGTTTCTGTGGTTGGCATCTTCAAGGGCTTTGCCTGCTTCGTCGACCTTTTTCTTCGCTTTTGCAAGCAGATTACCAAACATTGCATACTGCTTTTTGGCAACGCCAAGTGTTTTCCATACCTCGTTGGCTTTTTTATTGATTGCCATTGTTCTGAATCCCATAGCAAGTGAATTAAGCAGGGCAGTGATGGTTGACGGACCTGCAATCATAATGCCGTCAGCCTGCAGCTTTTCGGCAATGCCTGTTTTGGATGAGGTGATTTCTGCATAAAGACCTTCTGTTGCAAGGTACATAATGGCAAACGGTGTGGTTTCAGGTGAGCTGATGTACTGCTTAACAAGCTTTGCTTCGTCTTTTACCCTTGCTTCCAGTGCCTTCTTTGCCTTTTCAAGGGATTCCAAATCACCTGCATCCGCTGCGGCGGATAGCCTTGCATAGTCCTCCATAGGGAACTTTGAGTCAAGAGGAAGATATGTAATACTTTCATCCTCCGCATTCGGAATTTTCACCGCAAATTCAACTCTGCCGTTATATTTGGGATTGGTCTGTACATTAGTTTCGTACATACCGGGGATTGTCTGGTCAAGGATATTGCCGAGCTGTACCTCAGCCCAGGTGCCTCGGCTTTTAACATTGGTCAGAACTCTGTTAAGCCCTTTTACATTGTCGGTTACGCCTGCCGAAAGCTCCTTCATTTCACCAAGGCTTTTATATACATTGGAAAGCTGTTCACTGACGGTTTTAAAGCTGGCGTTGAGTCTTTGATTCAGTGTATCGGTCAGCTTTTCATCAACGGTTTTGCGCATTAATTCAAGCTTTTCCTCATTGCTTTTCTGCATAGATAAAATAGCATTGCTTACCATTTTTGTCTGTTTGTCCGCATTTTCATTGAGTGTTTCAAGCAGCTTAATCTGTTGTTCGTAATTTTTTTCGGTCAGACCATTCATCTGCTTTGAAAGATAATTCAATTGGCTATAGCTTTGCTTTGCACTCATTTCAATCTGCTTTCCGAGTATATCGGCAGAATGATTTTGCTGTGGCTTTTTGGTCAGCAAGATTATAAGCAAAATAATTATAACGGCACAAAGACCTATGAGTATGTAAACTAAAATGGATGGCATATGATCACTCCTGAAAAAATAATTAAAAAAATGAAAGATTTTAGTATTTACAATCGTATTATATATGAAAGCGCAGAGAAAGGCGGAATATTTATGAAGAAAATATTGTCAATTATTTCAGTTTTGATTATAATTATTTGCATAGGTTCATTTACTGCAAATGCAGCCGTGACTGACAAAAATGATGATTCGGTAACGCAGTGCAGTACAACCTGCTTATACAGAAACAGTGCCGAGTGCCGACGGAATGCAGAGTGCACCGATAAAACGGAATGTACCAATTATACGGAATGTGTAAGAAGTACAGCGGCAAGTCGGAATAACTGCCCTGAAAGCTGTGCAGCAACAAAAAAGGCAGATTGTCCGAATCCTGAAAACAGACAGAAAAGAAATGAAAAACACAATGGGAATAACGGTAATGGATGCGGCAGTGCAAAGAGAGAAAATTGTGCAGGCAGATGCGAAAGGTCGGGCAATTGCCGTAACAAATAATCAGCAGTGGGGATTATCCTTGTGAGAAATGAGTTTGATTTAAAAACAGCTATTGATAAATATTCAGATACTGTAAAAAGAATATGTTATTTATACTTGAAAAACAGCTATGATACCGAAGATGTTTTTCAAAATGTATTTTTAAAATATGCGCTTTCAGATAAAGTATTTGAATCTGCGGAAAATGAAAAAGCATGGATAATCCGTGTAACAATGAATGCCTGTAAGGATTTTGGCAGAAATTATTTCAGAAAAAACACAGTACCCCTTGAAGCGGCAGGTATGATACCTGCCGAGGAAAAGGAAGATTTTGAATATGTTCGTATTGCGGTTTTAAAGCTGCCGAAAAAGTATAAGGACATCGTTTATCTCTATTATTTTGAAGGCTATAAGGCAGATGAAATAGCCGGCATAATCGGAATAAATGAAAACACGGTTTATACAAGACTGGCACGGGCAAGGAAAATACTTAAAGATAAGCTGGGCGGTGATTTTGATGAATAAAATTAAATCTGCTTTTGAGGAAATCACGGTAGATGAAGCATTAAAGGAAAAAACCTTAAATGCTGTACTGGAAAAAGCAAATAAAAAAGTACGCTTCCCTGTTAAGCATATAATTGCCGCTGCTTGTGCTGCCGTAATACTTGCAACCTCAGGAATGACTGCCTGGGCATATTGCTTCAAGCCTGTTGATTATGTGAGTGTTGACGGCTCAGTCAATGTTGAGCTTGGCATAAACCGTCTGGACAGGGTTGTAAGCGTTGAAAGCTATAATGAGCCTGTTGAGGCTGATTTAAAAATGAAAAAGTGTGATGAGGCAATAAGGCTTCTTGCGCTTTCGGCAGAGGACAATGTTGAAGTGAACAGCAGTGAAACAGTAGCTGAGGCAAAAAAACTTGGCTTAACCTGCGGTCAGTTCAGGGCATACTGTCAGGCGGCAGATGCAGGCTTGACGTTAGATGCTGATGAAATCAAAAATCTTTCTCCCAACGAAATAAGGGCAATGGCAGGGATTGAAACCGAGTGTGCGCAGAAGGGGGAAAAGCATTCTGCTGAAAATGCACAGGGTCAAAAGCATCACAATACTTCAAATGCCGGCAGACACGGTCAATACAGACATCATAAAAAATAAAGCTTATTAAATGCTGACAGATTTACCTGTCAGCATTTAATATTCTATCATATCTGCGTGCTTTAAACAACACCGTATTTTTTTTGTGTACTGTTATTCGGACAGTATTAACCGGACTGTTGCTATTTTTATGATGGTATGATAAAATACGCTTGTGAGGTATTTTTTATGGATAAATTATGGACTGAAAATTTGAGAGATATTGAGCCTTATGTTCCGGGTGAACAGAGCAGTGATAAGGATATTATTAAGCTCAATGCCAATGAAAACCCTTATCCGCCGTCACCGAAGGCACTTGAGGCTATGAAAAATTTTGATATAGCTGAGCTGAAAAAATATCCGAATGCAAATTCAGCTCCGCTGAAAGCGGCTTTGGCTGATTATTATAATGTGGATATGAAAAATGTATTTGTGGGCAACGGCTCGGATGATGTAATTGCAATCGCATTTCAGGCGTTATTTAACAGCGATTTGCCGATTGCTTATCCCGATTTAACCTACAGCTTTTACCCTGTATGGTGCAGGCTTTTCGGTATTCCCTTTAAAATATATCCTGTTGATGACGCTTTCAGAATTAACCCTGAGGATTACAAAGAGAAAAACGGCGGTGTTGTGATTCCCAATCCGAATGCCCCTACCTCAATCGGTGAAGGTCCTGATTTTGTAAGAAAAATTATGGAATATAACCGTGACAGTGTTGTTATTATTGATGAGGCATATGTGGATTTCGGCGGAGTGAGCAGTATTCCGCTTATCAGTGAATATGAAAATCTGCTTGTTACAGGCACATTTTCCAAATCACGCTCCCTTGCAGGGCTCAGAATAGGCTTTGCCATAGGCAGTGAAAGGCTTGTTTCTGTACTGGAGGCTGTTAAAAATTCATATAATTCCTATACGGTTGACAGCCTTTCTATTGAAATAGGCAGGGCAAGTGTTCTTGATGATGCATACTTTAAGGATACCTGCAGAAAGATAATGAACACAAGACAGCGTGTGGCTGAGGAGCTCAGAGCACTTGGCTTCAGCCTGCCTGACAGCTCTGCAAACTTTCTGTTTGTCACGCACGATAAGCTGTCTATGAAGGAAATGTTTGAATATCTGAAAGAAAAAAAGGTGTTCATCCGTTACTTTGCTATCCCGCGAATTGACAATTATGTCAGAATTACTGTGGGCACTGACGATGAAATGGATGTGCTTTTAAAAGAAATCAGGGGGTATATGGATTATGTCAAAGCATAAAATAAGTATCATATTTTTAGCACTTATCAATATTGTCAGCTATGCAGCAGGTATTATTACACAGGTCAAGCTGCTTACAAACGGTGATGTTACATCCATTATTCCGATAACTGTTGATTTGACTGTTGACCAGATTTTAATGCTGAATTTTATGGCGGTGTCCATTGTTTTAGCCTTGATAAGCATTGTTACCACCTATCTTGTTGTAGATGTCAAGTGCACCTTTGGTGAAATTATGTCAAACTGTGCGGTGATATTTATGATTGTGCCGATTCTGGTTTTATTTGTTGCTGTATTCAATGCGGTGAATGCCCCTGTTATGATTGATAAAATCTCTATTGCAGCGGCTGCAGTTGTTTATGTGCTGCTTAGTGCTGTTAATGTGGGCTGTGTGCTCACTGTCAGAGAGGATGAAAAGCTTTAAGCATTATAGAGTATATAAAAGAGAAGGCTGTTCGGTTAACCGAACAGCCTTCTTGTTTGTCTATTTGTTAAAGTTTTCAACTAAATTTTCATATCGCTTATATGCTTTTTGTACTGAGTCCTCCCAGCTGATATATATATCGCTTTGTGCCTGCTTTCCGACTTTTCTGAGAAGCTCTTTGTTATCCATTATTTTAGCAAGTGTAACAGCCACGGAATGCGCACTCTCCATACACAAAAAGCCTGTTTTGCCGTCGTCAATTCCCTCTGCGGCACAGCTTCCGTGAACTAAAAGGCTTGGTGTTGCACAGGCAGCAGCCTCACGCACAACAAGACCGTTTGTGTCAAATACAGAAGGGAATAGCAGAATATCTGCAATGCCGTAATAGCTCAGAATTTCCTGCCTGTCTAAAATTTTACCTGTCCAGATAACATCATTTTTCAGACCGCTTTTTCTTATGTAACGCTTGATTGCGGTTTCATCAGCACCAAAGCCGAGCATAATCAGCTTGAATTTTTTGCCGTCACGCTTGAGCTTTGAGCAGGCGTCGAGAATCAATTCTATATTCTTGTACCAGATCATTCTGCCTGAGTAAAGAAAAATCGGAACATCCTCCGGCACATTGTGTTTTCTTTTTATAACCGCAATGTCATCGGCAGACACATTCGTTATCGGCAAATCACAGCCGTTAGGCATAACGATGTAATCCCCCTGATAGCCAAGCTTTCTTAAGCTGTCAGAAGTTCCCTCGCTGGTTACCCATACCTCGTCGGCTGCATTTATATTGTTCAAAAGGAATTTGTATGCGAAATCCCTTGCAGGCTTTGTGGGGACACGCCTGTCAATATCATACTCATATTTTGTGTGGTAGGTGAGAACAACAGGGATTTTTTTCTTTTCAACAACTCTTCTGAAATAATAGCTTGTGGCAAGCGGAGCGTGTGAATGAAGAATGTCAAAATTCATATTAATGATTGCCTGATGGAGCTCATCCTTAAAGGGCCAGCCGATGCTGTATCCTTCCTTTGAAGGTATCCACCAGCTTTTATATCTGAATATTTCATAATTGTATTTATAATCAAGCTGGTTCGGATTTTTTGGTGTAATAATAACAGCCTCACCAAGCTTTTTGTTGATTTCAGCAGCGTAATTCTGGGCTACGTTGCTTATACCGTCGGTTGTAGGCGGGAAAGCATCTGTGCCGATACCGACCTTTAATTTTTTGTTCAAGTGTTCAACCTCTGTTTAATATATTTACATTAATTCTACCATAAAAGTGTAAATATGTAAATGTCAGGGCAAAAATATTTATATAGAATTAATTATTTGAAAAAAATCACTTGATTAAGACATCATTATATTTTATAATAATTACGTATATACTCACTGGAGGTAGTGCTATGGCTGCAGAGTATTTTGTTACGCTTGAAAAAATCATTGAATTTCACAATCTTGAGGTTGTGTATCTGCCGAAAGATGCCGGTGAAATCAAAATAAAAACGGCTGAAATAAACAGACCTGGTATTGTTCTGGCTGGCTATACGGATTATTTTGATCCGCTCAGAATACAGATACTCGGCTGGACAGAGCTTGGCTTTATGCTCAATATGAATGATGATGAGCGGAATAAAGCTCTTGGCTACTGGCTCAGTCTTAAGCCTGCGGCTGCCGTTATTACAAGAGGTCTTGAAATACCCGAGTATTTTATTGATGCCTGCAGGGAATATGAGGTTCCGCTTCTTAAAACCGAGGAGGAAACCTCGCCGTTTCTGGCAGCACTTATTGAGAATCTCAATAAGGAGCTTGCACCGAGAATAACAAGACACGGTGTGCTTGTTGAGGTTTACGGTGAGGGTGTTCTGATTACAGGTGAAAGCGGAGCAGGCAAGAGCGAGGCAGCTATTGAGCTTATCAAGCGAGGTCACAGACTGATTGCTGATGACGCTGTTGAAATCAGAAAAATCAGTGACAAAACACTAATGGGCAATTCGCCAAGCAATATACGTCATTTTGTGGAGCTTCGCGGCATCGGTATAATTGATGCAAGGCGTATATTCGGTATGGGTGCAGTTAAGCTCAGTGAGAAAATAGATATGGTTATTCAGCTTGAGGCATGGGATTCCACAAAGGCTTATGACAGACTGGGGCTTGACAATGAATATGCAAATATTCTGGGCGTAAGAGTTCCTGCAATGACTGTTCCCATTACACCGGGACGAAATCTTGCTGTAATTGTTGAAACAGCGGCTATGAATAACAGACAGAAGAAAATGGGATATAACGCTGCAAAGGATTTAATGCTCAGCCTTGGTATGGAGGACATTAATCCTGAGGACAGGGAAGTTGACATTTGGCAAAATTGATATGAAAATCAGGGGGATAAATTTATGTATTCAATCGGTATTGATTTAGGCGGAACTAATATTGTGGCATCAGTTGTTGATGATAAATACAATATTATTGCAACCTCAAAAACACCAACAAATGCACCAAGAACGGCTGACGAGATTTTTGATGATATTGCTATGGTATCACAGGAGGCAGTTGAGAAGGCAGGTCTGACAATGGCAGATATTGATTCTGTCGGTATGGGCACACCCGGCACGGTTAACGGCGAGGGTATTATTGAATTTGCCAACAATCTCGGTTTCAATAATGTTCCTGCAAAGCAGATGCTGACAGAAAGACTCGGTATTGACAGAGTTTTTGTTGAAAATGATGCAAACTGTGCAGCACTTGGTGAGGCATATGCAGGTGTGGGCAACGGTGCAAAGGATTTTGTTGCTGTTACGCTGGGCACAGGCGTTGGTTCAGGTGTGATTGTTGACGGAAAGATTGTTAACGGTGTTAACTTTGCAGGCGGCGAGTGCGGTCATATGGTTATTGTTGTTGACGGCGAGCAGTGCTCCTGCGGACGTAAGGGCTGCTGGGAGGCGTATGCATCTGCAACTGCTCTTATCAGACAGACAAAAAAGGCTATGGAGGAATATCCTGATTCCTATATGCACCAGATTGCCGAGGCAGAGGGCAAGGTTTCAGGCAGAACTGCATTTGATGCAATGAGAAAGGGTGACATTGCAGGCATTAAGGTGGTTGACCAGTATATTAAGTATGTTGCCTGCGGTCTTATTAACCTTGTCAATGCACTCCAGCCTGAAATTATATGTATCGGCGGCGGTATCTGCAATGAGGGCGAAACACTTATGAAACCTCTTCGCAGATTTGTACAGGCTGAAAGATATTCTATACATAGTAAAATTCAGACTAAAATTGTTAAGGCAGAGCTTGGCAATGACGCAGGTGTTATCGGTGCCGCAATCTTAGGCTCTGTTAAAGAATAATCGGTGATAATTTGACGAATTTAATTAAGCTTTTTAATGAATTAAAATGTGAATATGCTGAAAATGAGCCTATGAGCAGGCACACCACCTTTAAAATTGGCGGTGCTGCAAGGCTTGTGGTTTATCCGGAAAGCGAAGAGCAGATAAGTGCAATCGTTCAATGTGCAAAAGAAAATAATATAAGGCTTATTACGGTCGGCAACGGCTCAAATCTGCTTGTGGCAGATGAGGGCATTGATGCCTGTGTTATGATACTTGATGAGCATTTTGCGCAAATTAAGCTGATTGGCGATGATATTATTTACGCATCGGCAGGAGCAATGCTGATTAAGGCTTGCCGTTTTGCACTTGAGCACGGACTCAGCGGACTGGAATTCGCTTACGGCATACCGGGTTCCTGCGGCGGCGGAGCATTTATGAATGCAGGTGCCTACGGCGGTGAAATGAAGGATGTGCTTTTTAAGTGCGCTCATATTGATGAAAACGGTAATGCCGGATTTTTAGAGGGTGATGAGCTGAAGCTCGGCTACCGTCATTCTGCATACTATGAAAACGGCTGTATCATCACAGGCTTATATATGAAAATGAAAAAGGGCGACAGGGCACAGATTAAAGCCAAAATGGAAGATCTGATTTCACGCCGCAGAGCAAAGCAGCCCCTTGAATATCCGTCGGCAGGGTCAACCTTTAAAAGACCTGAGGGATATTTTGCAGGCGCACTGATTGAGGAATGTAACCTGAAAGGCAAATCCATGGGCGGTGCACAGGTCAGCGAAAAGCATGCAGGCTTTGTTATTAACAAAGGCGGTGCAAGCTGCAGGGATGTGCTTGAGCTTTGCAAATTCTGCAGTGATACGGTTGAAAAAGAAAAAGGCGTTAAACTGGAAATGGAAATAAGGGTAACAAGGTAATTATGGAAAAAGAATTAGTAGTATTAACCGGTGTAAGCGGTGCAGGTAAATCAACTGCAATGGGATTTTTGGAGGATGTAGGATATTATTGTATTGATAATATGCCTCCCGAGCTTATGGCTACCTTTGTGAGCCTGCTTACAAAGGGTGACGAATACAATAAGGTTGCTCTGGTTTGTGATATAAGATCAAGCAATGTGTTTGAAAAATTAATAGAAAGCATCAGCCATATTGAGGAATACGGATATATGGTTAAGGTGGTATATCTTGATGTCAGTGATAAAGAGGCTGTGAAAAGATATAAGCTCACAAGAAGAAAGCATCCCTTTGCCGACAGATTTAACGGTAATATTCAGGAGTCCATCAGCTATGAAAAGGATATACTTTCTTCTCTCAGAGCAAGGGCGAATCATATTATTGATACAAGTGATATTAACCCGCCGCAGCTTAGAGAACGACTTACCGAAATCCTTTTGAGCAGTGAAAACGACGTTATGAATATTCACTGTATGTCATTCGGCTTTAAGCACGGCATACCTGCCGAAGCTGATTTTGTTATTGATGTTCGCTGTCTGCCGAATCCTTACTGGCTTGACAGTCTTAAGGCAAAGACAGGTCTTGATAAAGAGGTTTATGATT
Organism: Ruminococcaceae bacterium UBA7101; assembly: GCA_002493325.1. GTDB lineage: Bacteria > Bacillota > Clostridia > Oscillospirales > Acutalibacteraceae > Eubacterium_R. Next base: position 16,000 of record DKYL01000094.1, on the reverse strand, counting down.
ATGTGTTCTCCTTCGACCAGTCAAAGGAATTGTTTAATAAGCTGATTGATTTTGTGGATTTCCTTAATCCGCTTTATATCAAAGAGGGCAAGAGCCAGATTGTCTTCGCTATCGGCTGCACAGGCGGTAATCACAGAAGTGTTGTTTTTGCCGAGGCATTAAAAGAGCATTTTTCAAAGAAATGGGTTAATGTGTCTGTTAACCACAGAGATATTGATAGAAAGTAATCGGGTATAAATGTCATTTTCACAGGATGTTAAAAACGAGCTGTTAAAAATTGAATATGAAAAAAGCTGCTGTGAAAAAGCGATGCTTTATGGTATCTGCATATTCGGAAAAAGCTTTTCAGGCTTTGGTGTGAGTATGCAGAGCGAAAATGAGGAGCTTGCAAAGCTCTACAGGAAACTGATTAAAAGATACTGTAATGTTGATTGTGATGTTAAAAGGTCACCGAGAGGCAGAAATTATTCTGTTAACATTGAGAACAGTGCCGATTGCGACAAAATATTGGGTGCTTTCGGTCACGGTGACAAGGGCAGTCTTAAAATCAATCATTCCAACTTTGACTGTGAGGAATGTATTAAAGCCTTTGTTGCAGGTGCGTTCCTGTCCTGCGGAACTGTGTCAACACCGCAGAAGGATTATCATTTAGAGTTCACAGTGCCTTATCTTAATCTTTCAAAAAGTCTTGTGACCCTGCTCGGAGAGATTGAGCTTTCTCCGAAAACCTCAAACCGCAAGGGCTATAATATCGTTTATTTCAAGGGCAGTGAGGCGATTGAGGATTGCCTTTATCTTATGGGTGCGTCCTCTGCTATGTTTGAAATGATGAATGTTGAAATTGTCAAGGATTTCAGAAATAAGGCGAACAGGACTGCCAACTGTGAGGCTGCCAATATTGAAAAAACGGTCAAGGCAAGCTTTGCACATATCAAAGCAATTGAAAAGATAGAAAGCACCAAGGGTCTTGATTATCTAAAAAATGATTTGAAGGAAATGGCAGTTTTAAGAAGGGATAATCCTGAGCTGTCACTGGCAGAGCTTTCCAAGCTCAGCGGAATGTCACGCTCAGGTGTGAATCACAGACTGAAAAGAATTGTGGAAATTGCCGAGAATTTATAATAAAGGATGAAAAAATAATATGTTTACTCATTTGCATACACATACAGAGTTTTCATTGCTGGACGGTGCCTGCCGAATCAAGCAGCTTGTGTGCCGTGCAAAGAGTCTGGGAATGCAGTCTCTTGCTATTACTGACCACGGTAATATGTACGGGGCTGTTGATTTTTATAAGGCGTGCAAAAGCGAGGGAATCAAGCCTGTTATCGGCTGTGAGGTGTATGTTGCACCTCGAACAAGATTTGATAAGGATAAGGTGCTTGATAAGGAATATAATCATCTGATACTCCTTTGTGAAAATGAAACAGGCTATAAAAACCTGATTCATATGGTTTCCAAGGCTTTCACAGAGGGCTTTTATTTCAAGCCGAGGATTGACCACGATTTGCTCGAAAAGCATCATGAGGGCTTAATCTGTCTTTCAGCCTGCCTTGCAGGTGAAATACCGCAGGCGCTTCTGCAAAAGGATTATGAAAGAGCGAAAAGTACAGCACTTTGGTATAACGAACTTTTCGGAAACGGAAATTATTATCTTGAACTGCAGAACCACGGCTTGCCTGAGCAGCAGGTTGTCAATGAGGGAATTAAGCGTATTGCAAGGGAAACAGGCATACCCCTTGCTGCAACGAACGACGTTCACTATATTGAAAAGCAGGATGCGAAAATTCAGCAGGTGCTGATATGTATTGCCACGAACCACGTTATCGGTGATGATACAGGTCTTGAATTTCACGCTGATGAATTTTATCTTAAAAATGAAGATGAAATGCGTGCACTTTTCCCCGATACACCTGAGGCAATTGATAATACACAGGTGATTGCCGACAGATGTAATTTTGATTTTGAGTTCGGCAACACAAAGCTCCCGTATTTTGAAACGCCTGATCATATGGACCATTTTGCGTATTTCAAAAAGCTGTGTCTTGAGGGAATGGTGAAAAGATATGGCGAAAATCCGCCTGCGGAATATTATGACAGGCTTAACTATGAGCTTGAAACGGTTGAAAAAATGGGCTACACCGACTATTATCTGATTGTAGCGGATTTTGTGTCCTTTGCCAAGAGCAGGGGTATTCCTGTCGGTCCGGGAAGGGGCTCGGGTGCAGGCTCTATTGCGGCTTACTGTATGGGGATTACTGACCTTGACCCGATGAAATACAGTCTGCTTTTTGAAAGATTTTTAAATCCCCAGCGTGTTTCCATGCCCGACTTTGATATTGATTTCTGCTATGAACGCAGGGGTGAGGTCATTGATTATGTAACAAAAAAATACGGCAGCGACCACGTGGCACAGATTGTCACCTTCGGTACACTTGCCACACGTGCGGCAATCCGTGATGTGGGCAGGGCAATGGGTATGCCCTATGCAGCAGTTGATGCTGTTGCAAAGCTTGTGCCAAATGATTTTCATATAACCATTGAGCAGGCGGTTAATAAGTCAAAGGAGCTTGCAAAGCTGATGGCGGAAAATCCGCAGGTCAACGAACTGATTGAAACGGCAAGAAAGGTTGAGGGTATGCCAAGAAATACCTCGACTCACGCAGCAGGTGTTGTTATTACACACAATCCTGTTTCAACCTATGTCCCCCTTGCGACCAATGACGGTGTACCTGTTACCCAGTATATTATGACCACGCTGGAGGAGCTGGGACTGCTTAAAATGGATTTTCTCGGCTTGCGTACTTTAACGGTTATTGACGATGCGGCAAAGGCAGCAGGCATTGACATTAACAGCGTGTCAATTGAAGATGCTGATGTTTATAAAATTTTCGCAAGAGGGCAGACAGAGGGTATATTCCAGTTTGAATCAAGCGGAATGAAGCAGATGCTTATGAACCTTAAGCCGAAGGCGCTTGAGGATTTGATAGCGGCTACCTCCCTTTACCGACCCGGTCCTGCCAAGCAGATTGATACCTTTGTCGAAAATTCACATAATCCGCAGGCAGTTAAGTATCTGACTGATAAGCTTAAACCGATACTTGAAAACACATACGGCTGTATGGTGTATCAGGAGCAGGTAATGCAGATTTTCCGTGAGCTTGCAGGCTATTCCTACGGCAGGGCTGATATTGTAAGACGTGCTATGAGCAAGAAAAAGCTTGATGTTATGGAAAAAGAGCGAGAGGCTTTTATTGCAGGCTGCGGAAAGAATGACATTGACAGCCGGACAGCAAATATGATTTTTGACCAGATGTCGGATTTTGCCAAATATGCCTTTAACAAATCCCACGCTGCCTGCTATGCACTTGTTGCATACAGAACAGCGTACCTTAAATGCTATTATCCTGCTGAATTTATGGCGGCACTGATGACATCGGTGCTTGACCAGTCAAATAAGATTGCAAGGTATACTGCTGAGTGCAAGCGTATCGGCTTAAGGCTCGGTCCGCCGAATATCAACACGTCGTTAAAGGGCTTTACAGCTAACGGCAGGGTGATTAATTATGGCTTGCTCGGTATTAAAAATATCGGCAGTGAGTTTATTGATGATATAGTGAATGAACGTAAAAACGGCGAATTTACATCCTTAACAGATTTCTGCCAGAGAATGCAGGAGGGGCATTTCAACCGCCGTGCTGTTGAAAGCCTTATTCGTGCAGGTGCAATGGACTGCCTTGGTGCGAACAGGCGTCAGATGCTTCAGGTGCTGCCTGCTCTTCTGACAAATCTGGATAATTACAGACAAAGCACAAGGTATGGACAGGTTGGCTTTTTTGAGCTTGGCGGCGGTGACAGCTTCAGCTTTGATGTTGAAATGCCTGATGTCAGTGAGTTCCCGAAAAATGAGCTTCTCAAAATGGAGAAGGATATGACAGGTCTTTATCTTTCAGGTCATCCGATGGATAAGTATGCCGATATCTGCAAGCACCTTGGCTATGCCGACACCATTGATTTGATTGAAGCAGGCAAGGAGGAAATGTCAAAATATAGGGACAGGTCAAATGTAAAAATATGCGGCATTATTACGCATACTACCTTGAAGCAGACAAGAAATAATGCATCTATGGCATTTGTTACGCTTGAGGATTTGTATGGCTCCATTGAGGTTATCATTTTTCCGAAAACGCTTGAACAGTATCAGAATCTTATTTATGACGGCAGTATCATCAGTGTGAGCGGTAATCTTTCCATTGAAGAGGAAAAGGATGCAAAGGTTCTTGCAGGAGTGATTGAAGCTCCCCCCGCAGAATCAGGTGCATCAAATACGAATGAAGCTAAAAAAAGAAAGAAAAAGGCGCTATACCTGAGATTTGAAAACAGAAATGATGAAAAAATTTTTCTTGCCAGACGTGTAACCTCCATTTTCGACGGAACAATACCCCTTTATTTCTACTATACTGAAAGTGGGGAATATGAGCTTCAGCCGAGGGCTGATTTTGTTGAAGTGAATGAGACCGAACTGAAGGAATTAAAACGGATACTCGGTGATGAAAATGTAGTTTATAAGGGATAAAATAACTCAACACTTGACTTTTTTCGCAAGTAATATTAAAATACACTTATATTTTGTTATTTGCATTCCTGTAAGGAGGATTTATTAATATGAAAACTATTGCGGTTTTAACAAGCGGCGGCGATGCGCCGGGTATGAACGCTGCAGTTCGTGCTGTTGTACGTACAGCGTGTGAAAACGGAATTAAGGTTTACGGTGTTATACGTGGTTATAACGGTCTTATCAATGGTGATTTCATTGAAATGGATCTTCGTTCCGTATCCGATATTATCAACAGAGGCGGTACCATTCTTTATTCAGCACGTTCAGTTGAGTTCGCTACTGAGGAAGGTATGCGCAAGGCTGTTCGTACCTGTCAGGAGTGGGGCATTGAGGGTGTTGTTGTTATCGGCGGTGACGGCTCTTTCCGCGGTGCAAGGGATTTGTCAGAGCGCGGTATTCCCTGCGTAGGTATTCCGGGTACTATTGATAATGATATTGCCTGCTGTGACTATACAATCGGTTATGATACCTGCCTGAATACCATTATGGAAATGGTTGACCGTATCCGTGATACTGCCGAATCACATGACAGATGCTCTGTTATTGAGGTAATGGGCAGAAGAGCAGGCTGGCTTGCACTTAACTCAGGTATTGCCTGCGGTGCTACATCCATTCTGATTCCCGAAGTGCCTTTTGACATTCAAAAGCATGTTATTGAGCGAATGAAAAAGACACAGAGAACAGATAAAAAGCACTTTATCATTATTGTTGCAGAGGGCTGCGGCATTGACGTTGAGGAGCTTGCTAAAGAGGTTGAGGCAAAAACAGGCGTTGAATCCAGAGCAACCGTTCTCGGTCATACACAGCGCGGCGGGTATCCTACCGTTAAGGACAGAGTAATGGCTACACGTATGGGTAACTATGCAGTTAAGCTACTTATGAAAAATATCGGCAACAGAGTTGTCGCAGCACAGAAGGAAGATGTTGTTGACTTCGATATTTTTGAAGCACTCAATATGTCAAAATCTGTTGATATGGAGCTTTATAATGTAGCGCACGAGGTTTCAATTTAACTTTCTGAAAGGATGCTTTGTTAAGCATCCTTTTTAATATAATATGCTTTTAAGAGCACTGTAAAGGAGATACAGATACTATGCCCGAGATTAAATGCCCCAAATGCGGTGAGGTTTTTCAGGTTGATGAGTCAGGCTATGCGGAGATTCTGGCTCAGGTGCGTAATTCTGAATTTGATAAGGAAATCAGCAAAAAGGAAAAAAGTCTGCAGGCAGAAAGAGAGCAGGCTGTACAGGTTGCAGTGCTTGAGGCGGAAAACAAAAGCAGGGAAATGCTTGCTGATAAGGATACTGAAATTGCACGCTTGAAATCTCGTCTTGAAAACAGCGAAACACAAAAAGCGCTGGCACTGCAGAATGCAGTTTCCGAGGTTGAAAAGGAACGGGACAGGCTTAAAAGTCAGTCAGACAGTGAAATAACAAGACTGACAGCTATGCTTGAGCAGAGCAAAATTGAAAAGGAGCTTGCTGTTAAAGAGGCTGTTCACGAGCTGGAAAAGCAGAGAGATAAGCTGAGCAGTGAGCTTGAGCTGCAGAAGCAGAAGCACGAAATCAGCGAGCAGTCAATAAAGCAGGAATATGAAACCCAGTTAAGATTCAAGAATGAAGAAATAGAAAAATATAAAGATTTTAAACAGAAGCTTTCAACAAAAATGCTTGGTGAAAGTCTTGAACAGCATTGCCAGAATGAATTTAACAGCCTGCGTATGACAGCTTTCCCAACGGCATATTTTGAAAAGGACAGTGATATTTCAAAGGGCACAAAGGGTGACTATATTTTTCGTGAGGCAGATTCAGAGGGTAATGAAATTATTTCCATTATGTTTGAAATGAAAAA
>DKYL01000094.1:8712-9262 GCA_002493325.1 Ruminococcaceae bacterium UBA7101 | reverse complement strand
GTTTGAAATGAAAAATCAGCAGGACGAAACCACGGCTAAAAAGAAAAATGAGGATTTCTTCAAAAAGCTTGACAAGGACCGTAACGATAAGAATTGTGAGTATGCTGTTCTTGTGTCTATGCTTGAGCCTGAAAGCGATTATTATAATACGGGCATAGTGGATGTTTCCTATCAGTATCCAAAAATGTACGTAGTAAGACCGCAGTTTTTTATTCCGATTATAACGCTTCTTCGTAATGCGGCATTAAATTCAATGGAATATAAAAGAGAGCTTGCTGAAATGAGAACGCAGAATATTGACATCACTGATTTTGAAGATAATATGGAAAAATTCAAAACAGGCTTTTCAAGAAATTTCAGGCTTGCAAGCGAAAAATTTGAAAAGGCTATTGATGAAATTGATAAAACAATTGACCATCTGCAGAAAACAAAGGCTGCACTTCTTTCGTCTGAAAACAATTTAAGGCTTGCTAATGATAAAGCACAGGATTTATCTATAAAAAAATTAACAAAAAATAATCCTACTATGCAGCAAAAGTTTATGGAATTA
>DKYL01000094.1:0-8429 GCA_002493325.1 Ruminococcaceae bacterium UBA7101 | reverse complement strand
TGGAATTAAAAAATAATAATACGGATGAATAATTACCATTGAATGAAAAAAATTCAAAAATAATTACATTATTTTATAAAGGGCATCTTTGTGATGTCCTTTGTTTTTTTGCAAATAATATGTTGGGTGATTTTATGAAAAAATTTATTAGAGTGCTGGATGGATTTTTTGCAGCAGCAATTTTTGTTTTTTTTACAATAATAGGCATTGGCAATTATATTCTGCCAAGTAATATTAATACCTATTATGATAAGCCAATCAGCTATGGCAATATTTTTACTTTTACCCTGAGTGATGACGAACAGGTTGACTTTCAACGAAGCCGTCCTGTTTCTGCAATAGAGGGTGATATTAAGCTTTTTGGTGTTATACCTGTAAAAACAGCAACACTGAGCTATAATCAGGAGCAGAGCGTTGCTGTCAGCGGTGAAAGCTTTGGCATCAAGCTTTATACGGACGGTGTCATTGTTGTCGGTACAAGAGATGTTGAGGGTGACAACGGCAAAAGCAATCCCGCCAAGGAGGCAGGGCTTGAAAAGGGCGATATCATTGTCAGTATAAATGACATTAAAACAACCACCTCCGATAAGGTTGAGGAAATATTTAATGATAACAACGGAAAGCCTTATAAGATTAAGGTTAAAAGAAACGGTAACTATAAAACCTTCAGTCTGACACCTGTTTATTCCAAAAGCGAAGGCTCATACAAGGTTGGCATTTGGGTGCGTGACTCCACTGCAGGTATCGGCACTATAACCTTTTATAATCCCTCAAACAGCTCCTTTGCTGCTCTCGGTCATCCGATAACAGATGTGGATACAAATGAAATTATGCCCATTTTAGAGGGGGAGGCAGTTGAGGCGAATGTTACAAAGCTGTATAAAAGCAGCAACGGCGAGGCAGGCTCAATCTGCTGCGATTTTACAAATAACAAAATCGGTTCATTATCAACCAACAGTGTAAGCGGAATTTACGGCAAATACATCTGCAATACCGATAAGTGCAGTGAATATAAGGTTGCACCTGCTCAGGAGGTTGAGAAGGGACAGGCACAGATTATCTGCACTCTTGACAGCAGCGGTCCTCAGCTTTACACAGTTGAGATAGTAAAGGTTTCCTACCGTGACAGTCAGGAGAAAAATATGGTTATCAAAGTGGTTGATGAAAACCTGATTTCCAAGACAGGCGGTATTGTGCAGGGGATGAGCGGCTCACCTATTATTCAGAATGGAAAATTAGTCGGTGCTCTGACCCATGTGATCGTTGATAATCCCGAAAAAGGCTACGGAATATTTGCCGAAAAGATGCTTCAGCAGTCTAATTCTGTCGTATAATTCGCAATGTGAAAAAATAATAAATTAATTTGTGAAAAATACTTGCAAATTTAATTCACAAGTGGTAAAATATGGGAGAATTAAACAAGGGAGGTTTTTCAATGAAAAACAACATTAAGGTGTTAATTGCTGATGATTCGGCACACTTTGGCAGGGAATGTCAAAAAACATTGAAAACAGCAGGTTATGACGTTCTGCTTTGCAAAAAGGATGGTGGCAGGGTTATGTCAATCGTCGACACACAACACATTGATGTTATATTGATGGATGCCTTTATGGCAAATAGTGATGCAATAGATGTGCTTGAGCATATTGAATCGTCCCTTAGTGAAAAACCATTGGTAATTGTACTATCTTCTATGGATTCACAGGACTTTGAGGAGCAGATAATCAATGCAGGTGCGGATTATTATTTCATAAAACCGGTTAATCCTGAATCGGTGGCAAAAAGAATAATCCGGCTTTCTAACTGGAAAAGCGAAAAAGCAAGAAAGGGCGGCGGCAATGATATAACAGGCGATATTGATGTTGTTATTTCCGACATAATGCGCCAAATCGGTGTGCCTGCCCATATTAAAGGCTATCAGTACCTCAGAACATCCATCAAGCTGGCTGTGGATGATGCTGAAATGCTCGGCTCTGTTACAAAGCTTCTTTATCCCACTGTTGCAAAAATGTATGACACAACTGCGTCAAGGGTGGAAAGAGCAATCAGGCACGCCATTGAGGTTGCTTGGGACAGGGGAGATGTGGATGTCCTCTCCTCATATTTCGGATATACCATTCAGTCCCAGAGAGGTAAGCCAACAAATTCAGAGTTTATTGCGATGATTGCCGATAAGCTTAAGCTTTCCATGCGTCCCGGTGCATAAGTGTTTGCAATAACTTTGCGCACAAGATTGATTTTTGAAAAAGAAATAGTTTAAACTATATATAGTGGTGTGAGCAGCAATTCACTGACTCATACCACTTTTTTATGTTTGTGCAAATTTACAGAATTTTTGATTTGAAATTCGTTAAAACTGCACAATCAAAAAATGTTTCCAAAAATTTAAAAAAAGTTTAAAAATTTCCTTGACATTCGCTATTCTTTTATATATAATAAATGAGCGTGTGAAAGGGCTTATTATATTTATATATAAACAATGTGTCTTTCACCAACTTAGATATGCGATGATGCTGGAGGTTGCACTACTAACCCAAGTGGTAATTTCAGCGGAGTATGTCCGATTTTAAACCGGGCGACTGAAGGATGAGATTAATCCCATCCTTAAACCGATAGGTAACTATGCAGTCAGTGACTTGCGAACACTGATTTTATGCGTGTTTTTCTGCCCGAATGAAATTGAATCATTCGGTTTAATTTAAAGAGCAGGTTGAAACACGGGGGAGCGTGGTGAAAATATCGGAGCTCGCACCATAATTTTTCAGGAGGAAATAACATGGCAGCAAGTAAAGTCAAAATTCGAATCAGACTCAAAGGCTATGATCACAGCTTGGTTGATCAGGCAGCAGAGAAGATTGTTGAAACAGCTAAGAGAACCGGCGCTCAGGTAAGCGGTCCGATTCCACTTCCGACAGAGATTGAGAAGGTAACAATTCTTCGCGCTGTTCATAAGTATAAGGACAGCCGTGAGCAGTTCGAACAGAGAACACACAAAAGACTCATCGACATTCTCAGACCATCAAACAAAACTGTTGAGGCTCTGACAAGTCTTGAGCTCCCAGCCGGCGTAGAGATTGAAATCAAGCTCTAATTGAGGCTGAGGTCATGTTGGGTGTGAATCCCAACCAATAACCAAAGGAGGAAATAAAGTTATGAAAAAAGGTCTTATCGGCAAGAAAATCGGCATGACACAGATTTTCGACGAAGCTGGCAAGGTTATTCCGGTAACAGTTGTTGAAGCCGGTCCTTGTGCAGTAACACAGGTTAAGACAATGGAGAACGACGGCTACGAAGCAATCCAGGTTGGCTTTGGCGATATGAAAGTATCAAGAGTTAACAAGCCAATGAAGGGTCACTTCGACAAGGCTGATGTAGCTCCTAAAAAAACACTCAAAGAGTTCCGTCTTGACAGCATCGAGGGTATCGAGGTTGGCAGCATCATCAAGGCTGACATTTTCGAGGTTGGCGAAATTGTTGATGTTAAGGGAACAAGCAAGGGTCACGGTACTGCAGGCGCAATCAAGCGCTGGAACTTCTCAAGACTGAGAATGACACACGGTACAGGTCCTAACCACCGTCATGCAGGCTCACTTGGTGCTTGCTCAAGCCCTTCAAGAGTATTCAAGGGCAAGAAGATGGCTGGTCACTATGGTCACGAAACAGTAACAGTTCAGAACTTAACAGTTGCTAAGGTTGATGCTGAAAACAACCTTATCGCAATCAAGGGTGCAATCCCGGGTCCTAAGGGCGGAATTGTTGTAATTGCAGACGCAGTTAAAGCTTAACGAAAGGAGAGATATAAATGGCACAGGTTCAGGTTTATAACCAGGAAGGTAAGAAAACTTCAAAATTAGAACTTGCAGATTCAGTATTCGGCATTGAGCCAAATGCTAATGCAATGCATCTTGCTGTTGTTAGCTATCTTGCTAATCAGCGTCAGGGCACACAGTCAACTCTCACTCGTTCAGAAGTAAGCGGTGGCGGTGCAAAGCCTTGGAGACAGAAGGGCACAGGTCGTGCAAGACAGGGTTCAACTCGCAGCCCACAGTGGACACACGGTGGTATTGCTCTTGGTCCAAAGCCAAGAAAATATAAGGTTAACCTTAATAAGAAAGTTAGAAGACTTGCTATGAAGTCTGCACTTTCAACAAAGGTTGCTGCTGAAGAAATGATGGTAATCAACAAGGTTGAGCTTGAGGCAATCAAGACAAAGGCTATGGTTGAGATGCTTGCAAAGCTTAAGGCAGCTAAGAAAACTCTTATCGTTACTGCAGAGAGCGATGAGAAGATTTATAAGAGTGCTCGTAACATTGAGGGCGTTAAGGTTGTTACAGTAAATACACTTTGTGTTTACGACATTCTTAACTGCGATTCATTCGTAGTTCTCAAGGACGCAGCAAAGAAAATTGAGGAGGTATACGCATAATGAAAACTGCTCAGGATATTATTCTTAAGCCAATCATCACTGAGGAATCAATGATGGGCATTATGGTTAAGAAGTATACTTTCAAGGTTGCTAAGGACGCTAACAAGATTGAGATTGCTAAGGCAATTGAAACTGTTTTCCCGGGTACAAAGGTTGCTAAGGTTAACACAATCAATGTTCGCGGCAGACAGCGCCGTCAGGGTATGAATGTTGGCTACACTCCATCTTGGAAAAAGGCTATCGTTACTCTTACAGAGGATTCAAAGGAAATTGAGTTCTTCAACGATATGATGTAATCAATCCCTATATATAATAGTATAGAGCAAATTATTTCGGATGATGAGGTATGAAAGGTGCCATCCTTTCGCAAAGTTATCCGGAAAGGAGAAAAGAAATGGCAATTAAGAATTACAAGCCGACCACTCCTTCAAGGAGAAATATGTCAGTAACTGATTATTCTTCTCTCTCTAAGGTTGCTCCTGAAAGATCCTTGCTTGAGCCACTCAGCAAAAAGTCAGGTCGTAACTCTTACGGAAGAATTACAGTTCGTCATCGCGGCGGCGGAAACAGAAGAAAGTATCGTGTAATTGATTTCAAAAGAAACAAGTTCGATATTCCTGCAACTGTTAAGACAATCGAATATGATCCAAACAGAAGCGCACATATCGCTCTCATCCAGTATGAGGATGGCGTAAAGAGCTATATCACAGCTCCTGAAGGTCTTAAGGTTGGCGACACAGTTATGTCAGGTCCAAACGCAGACATCGTTGCAGGTAATGCACTTGCATTAAAGGATATGCCTGTTGGTACAATCGTACACAACGTAGAGCTTTATCCGGGCAATGGTGCTCAGCTTGCTCGTTCAGCAGGTAACAGTGCTCAGTTAATGGCACTTGAGGGTGCTTACGCTCTCCTCAGATTACCTTCAGGCGAGTTAAGAAATGTACCGAGAGATTGTATGGCAACCGTTGGTGTTGTCGGCAACACTGACCACGCTAATGTTAAAATCGGTAAAGCAGGTCGTAAGCGCAATATGGGTTGGAGACCTACAGTTCGTGGTTCTGTAATGAACCCGAATGACCATCCACACGGTGGTGGTGAAGGTAAGTCACCTATCGGTCGTCCGGGTCCTTGCACACCTTGGGGCAAGCCTGCTCTTGGTTATAAGACACGTAACAAGAAGAAGGCATCTAATAAGATGATCGTTCGCCGTCGTAACGGTAAGTAAGAAGAAAGGAGAAGATTAAATGAGTAGAAGTACTAAAAAAGGACCTTATGTAGAAGAAAGTCTTTACAAAAAGGTTGAAGCTCTTAATGCTTCAGGCGACAAGCAGGTTATCAAGACCTGGTCAAGAAGTTCAACAATCTTCCCTGAATTCGTAGGACACACTTTTGCTGTTCATGACGGAAGAAAGCATGTTCCTGTATATGTTACAGAGGATATGGTTGGACACAAGCTTGGTGAATTTGCACCAACAAGAACATTCAGAGGCCACGCAGGCTCTAAGACATCTAAGTAATCGAAAGGAGAAATATTATGGAAGCAACAGCTAAAGCAACCTACGTCCGTATCTCTCCCAGAAAGGTGCAGATTGTTCTTGATTTAATCAGAAACCAGCCTGTTGATAAGGCTATGGCTATTCTTCAGTACACACCAAAAGCTGCTTGTGAGCCTGTTAAGAAGGTTCTTAAATCGGCAATGGCTAACGCTGAAAACAATAACAATATGGACGTATCAAGATTAGTAGTAAGCTACTGCAATGCAACTGCAGGACCAACTCTCAAGAGAATCCAGGCAAGAGCACAGGGCAGAGCTTTCAGAATTAACAAGAGAACATCACACATCACCATTACCGTTAAGGAAATGGAAGACTAAGCGAGGAGGAAAAGTTAAATGGGACAGAAATGTAATCCAACCGGTTTAAGAATCGGCGTTATCAAAAACTGGGACTCTCGCTGGTATGCAAAGAAGGGTGAGTTCGGTGACACACTTGTTGAAGATTACAATCTTCGTAAGTATTTACTGAAAACCCTCTACGGCGCAGGTGTTCCAAAGGTAGAAATCGAAAGAGATGCAAAGAGAGTAAGAATCAACATCCACTGTGCAAAGCCCGGTATGGTTATCGGTAAGCAGGGTGCTGAGATTGAAAAGCTTAAGGCTCTTTGTGCTAAAAAGCTCGGCAAGGATGCAAACGAGGTTTTCATCAACATCGTTGAAATCAAGCAGCCGGACTTAAACGCAACACTCGTTGCACAGAGCGTTGCTCAGCAGCTTGAAAGACGTGTATCTTTCAGAAGAGCTGTTAAGGGCGCTATCAGAAATACTATGAGACTCGGTGCTCGCGGTATTAAGATTATGGTTTCAGGCAGAATCGGCGGTGCAGAAATCGCTCGTTCAGAAACTTATAAAGAAGGTACAATCCCGCTTCAGACAATCCGTGCTGATATTGACTACGGCTTTGCAGAGGCTAACACAACTTATGGTAAGATTGGTGTTAAGACTTGGATTTACCAGGGCGAGGTTCTTCGTGAATCACGTAACAACAATAAGAGAAGGTCAAATCGCAGGGAAGGAGGAAAAAGATAATGCTTTTACCAAAGCGTGTTAAACACAGAAAGCAGCACAGAGGTCGTATGACCGGTGTGGCTACAAGAGGTAATAAGGTTACTTACGGTGAGTTTGGTCTTATGACTACTGAGCCGGCATGGATTACAGCAGCACAGATTGAAGCTGCCCGTATTGCTATGACACGTTACACAAAGCGTGGCGGTAAAGTATGGATCAAAATTTTCCCTGATAAGCCTATTACAGCAAGACCTGCCGACACCCGTATGGGTAAAGGTAAAGGTAACGTTGACTACTGGGTAGCAGTAGTTAAGCCGGGCAGAGTTATGTTTGAGCTCGGCGGTGTAAGCGAGGAGATAGCACGTGAGGCTATGCGACTTGCTGCAAACAAGCTTCCTGTTAAATGTAAGTTTGTTAAGAAAGAAGAAGAGGGAGGCGAGCAGTAATGAAAGCATCAGAAATCAAAGCGTTATCAGCAGATCAGAGAGCTAAGAAACTTGCAGAGCTTAAAGAAGAGCTTTTCAACCTTCATTTCCAGCAGGCAATCAATCAGCTCGACAACCCTATGAGAATTAAAGCTGTCAAGAAAGATATCGCTCGCATCAAGACTGTTGAGAGAGAAATCGAACTTGATAAGGCTAATTCTTAAGAAGGAGGTAACTAATAATGGAAAGAAACCTCAGAAAAACAAGAGTAGGTATTGTTACAAGTGACAAGATGGACAAAACTGTTGTAGTTACAATTAAGGACAAAGTTCGTCATCCACTTTACAATAAGATTGTTAACCGTACTGTTAAGTACAAGGCACACGACGAGGATAACACCTGCGGTGTAGGTGACAAGGTTCAGATTATGGAATGTCGTCCTATGAGCAAGGATAAGAGATGGCGTGTGGTTGAAATCATCGAAAAGGCAAAATAATCGTTACGATTTGCGTCTTTTAATAATTTAGTCAATTATAAAATAATAACTGCAACTTAGCAAAGTGTTATTTTGCAGTACGAAGGAGGAAAATGCTGTGATACAACAGGAAAGTCGTCTTAAAGTTGCTGACAACACAGGCGCTAAAGAGCTTCTCTGCATCAGAGTTCTCGGCGGTTCAGGCAGAAGATATGCAAATATCGGTGACGTTATCGTAGCTTCAGTCAAGAAAGCAGCTCCTGGTGGCATTGTTAAAAAGGGCGAAGTTGTTAAAGCAGTCATCGTTCGTACAACTAAAGGTGTACGTCGTGACGACGGTCAGTATATCCGTTTTGACGAGAATGCTGCCGTAATTATTAGAGAGGATAAGACTCCTCGCGGTACTCGTATTTTTGGACCAGTAGCTCGTGAGCTGCGTGAGAAAGATTATATGAAAATACTTTCTCTTGCTCCGGAAGTACTTTAATGGAGGTGCAAGGATATGAGTAAAATGTTTGTTAAAACCGGTGATACCGT
>DKYL01000040.1 GCA_002493325.1 Ruminococcaceae bacterium UBA7101 | reverse complement strand
ACGTTGAGAAATGGAGCTGAATTTTGTTTTTTGCGAGTGGGAGCTGTACGATGGTACTGCCCCCGAACAAAAGGCGAAAAACGCACAAAAGCCTTGCAATTTGTTTGAATTGCAAGGCTTTTAAATTGTTTTGGCGGCAGAAGCAAGCCTCTGTCCTCCAATCATATAAATCGGTAAATTTTCTGTTGATTAATCTTTGTGCGTGTTTCAGCCCACTTTATCGACAGTCTAAAAAGAACTGTTCGGCTGAACAGTTCTTTTTGCTTTAATAAGTTATTTGATGATTGTGCCCATTGTGTTTGGTGCCATACCTGCAGCATTTGACTCGTCAGTATCAATGTGCATTGCAAGTGCATAGCTGTCTGATACTCTTACAACAACATCACCAAAGGTTAAGTTTCTGCCGTTAGCTGTTGGAATTTCAACCTGAACGATTTCACCGTTTGTCAGACCCATTCTTTCAGCGTCTGCGGTTGTTGCGTGGATGTGACGCTTAGCAGCAATAACACCCTCAGTAAGCTCAACCTCACCTGCAGGACCTACGAGCTTGCAAGCACCTGAGCCTGCAATGTCACCGCTTTCACGAACAGGGGCAGCAACGCCGATTGAGCGTGCATCTGTTAATGAAATTTCAACCTGTGTTGCATTTCTGCATGGACCGAGGATGGAAACAGCAGGGAATTCACCCTTTGAGCCGATTACCTTAACTCTTTCATTGCAAGCATACTGTCCTGGCTGTGAAAGCTCCTTTTTAACGGTTAATTCATAGCCCTTGCCGAATAAGGTTTCCAAATCCTCCTTTGACACGTGAACGTGACGTGCAGAGATTTCAACCAATACCTGATTATCCATTTTGTGTTCTCCTTATTAAATTATTGTTCGTTCAATATTTTATACCTATTTACATTGTTTTTCAATAGTTAATTTGATATAATTATTTTTAGTTATATTATTGTGCATATAGGTGATTGAAATGACATTGGATGAACTTGAATTAAAATGTAAAAACTGTACCGCCTGCGGTCTTTGTGAAGGCAGAACAAACCTCGTGTTCGGTCAGGGTAAAAAGGATGCTGACATTATGCTTATCGGCGAGGGACCCGGTGAAAACGAGGATTTACAGGGTAAGCCCTTTGTAGGCAGGTCAGGTCAGCTTCTTGACAAATTCCTTGCAAGCGTTGATTTGTCACGTGATAAGAATGTGTATATTGCAAATATGGTTAAGTGCAGACCGCCGAAGAACCGTGACCCGAAGCCTGAGGAGCAGGACGAGTGTATCAAGTGGCTCAGAGAGCAGTTTAAAATCATCAAGCCTAAAATTGTTGTCTGTGTAGGCAGAATTTCAGCACAAAGGCTTATTGACAAAAACTTCAGAGTTACACAGCAGCACGGTGAATTTATAGATAAGAACGGTACATTATTTATGGGCACATACCACCCTGCCGCAATTTTGAGAAATCCGAATAATAAGGAAGCTGCCTTTGGCGACTGGTTAAAGGTAAGGGACAAGATTGAAGAGCTTGGCATTGAAATATAGCGGTTGATAATTCTTAATGATTTCTTAATTTTTTCTTGGAGCTATATTTGAAATGCTATGGTTTAATAAGTACAACGGATTTAGGATTAGTTCGTTGGAGGAGTGAAATATGAAAACAGTATTAGTTTGTGATGACGATGATGCAATCCTTGAGTCGCTCAGGATTTACCTCAGTGCAGAGGGCTATAAGGTTTTGACTGCAAGCAACGGAATAGAGGCACTGGCACAGGTGCAGGATAATGAAATTCACTGTGTTGTGCTTGATATTATGATGCCGCAGCTTGACGGGCTCAAAACAACGCTGAAAATCAGAGAAAAATATAATTTCCCGATTATTCTGCTGTCAGCCAAGAGTGAGGATATGGACAAAATCACCGGGCTTGGCTTTGGTGCGGATGATTATGTTACAAAGCCCTTTAACCCATTGGAGCTGGTGGCAAGAGTCAAATCACAAATCAGGCGTTATGTTACGCTGGGCAGTCTTGATATTAAGGAAAGTCAGCTTGTTACAGGCGGTATCATTCTGGATACGGATACCAAAAAGGTAACTGTTGACGGTGAACCTGTCAAGCTGACAGCAATGGAGTATAAGATACTTGAGTATCTTATGCGGAATATGGAAAAGGTGCTTTCCTCCTCACAGATTTATGAGGCAGTGTGGGGTGAACCGTCCTATTCCAGCGAAAAAACCGTTACCGTTCACATTAAAAACCTCCGTGATAAAATTGAAATTAATCCTAAAGACCCGAAATACTTAAAGGTGGTGTATGGTCTTGGATACAAATGTGAAAGAATTTAAATATTCAATCTGGACTAAAATCGGCTGTATCATTTTAGCCCTTGTTACCTTTACGGCATCCTCGCAGATGATTGTTAAAACAGTGCTTTCGGCAGTATATTGTGAGGATATGGAGGGCAGTGACTGGACAGAAAGCGGTCAGTTTCAGGGCTCCTTTTCTACGGATGTGGGTTATGTTATTCAGCAGGGTTACTATAATGAGATGAACGAGGATTTCAAAAAATCCTTGACTGCTCAAAAGGCTGCGGTTGTAGAGGATGCCTACAATCAATACCTCAGATTGAAAAATGCAGAGGAAAGAAAGCAGACTGAGGATGTAGATTATTATGACTCTGAAACGGATGAATGGGTTGAAACTACAACATATTCTGATGAAACAATAAGAGTCTTAATTGATGAGGTTAAGTCAAAAGTTGCATCTACAAATACCTCTTTTTCAATTACCTATACTGAAATAAGGGATAATGCACAGAACGGCAAGGAGCTTGAATATATAGGTAATTATTATGATGACTGGGTAGCGAATTACTGGGAGGAGCTTCATTATAGCGAGAATTATATTTATGCCAGTGAAAATCGGTTTCGTAATTCTTTGAGATATTATGTGAAAAACGGTGAGTATATATTTACGAATACCAATTCAAATGAAACCTTTGACGAGAATAATTACAAATCAAAAAGTCAGGTTTATTTCATTTCAAAGCACGGAAAAATCGAATATAATGGTATCGGTAAAAGCTTTGCTGATTCTCTTTATGAAAATTATATTAAAAATGATGAATATGCACTTAATGAGGATGTGTATATTTTCATTCAGATTCCCGATGTTCAGCCGTCACTTATAACATCAGTCAGATTCTGGAATGACAACTATATCAATTACTATTATTTTAATGATGTTGCAGTAAAAGCAAATGCAAATATGGCAAAAATGATTGGCTTTGAAGCAGTGCTATTAGCTGTTTCCTTTGTCAGCGGATTTTATGCTTTGACCTTAGCAGGCAAAAAGAAAGACGGTTCAGTCAAGCTTTTGCTGATTGACAAAAATCCTTTTGAAATTCATACTGTTTTAACCTTTGCAATTGGCGGAGGCGGCGCTTTCGCGATGTTTGCAATGGTTGATGATGTGTTGAGTACCTTTTGCTCCAATTTATTACCGGTATTCATCAGTATCATTGTGCTGTTCTGCTGGATTTTGCTGTTTGAGCTGTGCTATTCCATTGCACGCTATGTGCACAGTGGCAGGAGAATGAGGGATAATTTCCTGACCTATAAGATTTGTGTATTCATTAAAAAATCATTTAAGGCTGTGGTTAAGGCTTTTTCATATAAGCCCAAAACAGTAAAAGCAAAGTCAATTCTTTTAACTGTTCTGTGGTTTGCTGTTAATCTGCTTGTTATGGGCATTGCATATTTGTGTGCATATGATGCAATACCATTTTCAATACTCATTCTTCTTGCAGACGCTATTGTTAATGCACTGATAATGATTAAGGTTATTAAATATCTTGTTGACCTTGACACGATTATTGATGCCTTCAGTCAGCATCAGGAGCCTGTTATTGATATTGACTCTCTGCCGAAATCACTGCAGATTCTCTCTGAAAGTATGAAATATACAAATACAGAGCTGCAGAACGCAGTGGCAAAGGCAGTTAAGGATGAAAGATTAAGAAGCGAGCTTATAACAAATGTTTCCCACGATTTAAAGACTCCTCTTACATCAATCATCACCTATGTTGATTTGCTTTCAAAATGTGATATTGATGACCCCAAGGCGCTCGAATACATTGCTGTTCTTGATGACAAGGGTGCAAAGCTGAAAAGACTGATTGAGGATTTGATTGAGGCATCAAAGGTTACAAGCGGTAATGTTTCCGTTAATCTTACAACAATCAATCTGTCAGAGCTTTGCCTGCAGTCAACAGTTGACGCACAGCCTGATTTTGAAAAGGCGGGGCTTGAACTGATTGTCAAGGATTGCGAAAAGCCGCCTGTGATTTATGCCGACGGTGCTAAGACTTTCAGAATTATTGAAAATCTGCTTTCCAATGCAAGAAAGTACAGTGCCAAGGCGTCACGTGTTTATGTTGATGTTTACAGTCAAAATGGTTATGGAATCTTTGAAATCAAAAATATTTCTGCCCATGCACTTGATATTTCACCTGATGAGCTGACGGAGCGTTTTGTTCGTGGTGATAAGTCGAGAAATCAGGAGGGCAACGGACTGGGTCTGTCCATTGCCAAGGAGCTTTGCAGACTGCAGAATGGTGAGCTTGAGCTGATAATCGACGGCGATTTGTTCAAAGCAAGAGTTAAGTTACCCCTTGCTTAAGAATGCCCCCTGTAAGTAAATGCTTACAGGGGGTTAAACTTTTTAAAATTTTTTGTTGCATTTTTACTTTTGCCGAAGTATTCATAGTGAAAGGAGGATGAAAATGACCGGTCATAATGAGGAACAGATTAAAACAGTTAAGCGTAACAGCAATATGGTTTATCGCCTTGCTTTTTCTCAAATGAAAAACAAAGCGGATGCCGACGATGTTTATCAGGATGTGTTTTTGAGATACCTTAAGAATAACCCCTGCTTTGAAAGTGCCGAGCACGAAAGGGCGTGGTTTATTCGTGTAACGCTCAATTGCTCTAAAACAAGCCTTAAATCATTCTGGAAAACACGGGTGGCGGAGCTTGACGAAAGCTTTGAGGCAGAGTCTGTGAATGCTGAGGATTTGTCCTTTGCACTGAATAAGCTGTCAAAAAAGCACCGTGCGGTTATTCATCTTTTCTACTATGAGGATATGAGCACTGCGGATATTGCCGCGGCTTTAAAGCTGAAAGAGGGAAATGTGCGTATGCTCCTGACAAGGGCAAGACGAGAGCTTAAGAAAATTTTAGAAGGAGAGGATTGCTTTGAAAAAAGAGTATAAGGAATTGTTTGACACGATTAAGCCTGACAGAGAGCTTATGTATGATACATTGAATAAGGCGGATGAAAATAAAAAATCACCTGCATTTATGCCGAGGAAAGTTGTTGCCGCAGCTTTGGTAATGGCTGTTTTGGTTGTTGGCGGCGGCTTTGGTATTCATCAGCTTACAGCACCAAAAATGATTGAGCCTGGCGAAAATACCACAGGTACAGTTGATGATCTCCCGTCAAGTGATTTTTTCACAATTACTGCCTTTGCAAGTGATGATGAAAATGCGGAGATCAAAACCCTCAGCCCTGATGATATTACATTAATGGATTATAAGATTGAACTGAGAAAAGACCACTATGGTTATTATATTTCAGGCAGCGGCGAAACGGATTTTCAGATTAATGCTGAGGATATTAAGCAGGTTACATTCAGCAGTGAAAACGGAACATTCAAATATCTTGATATTCCTATGATAAGATATAAGGAAAGTCTTGGAGAATACTATGCAGTACGCTTACCTATTACCAAGGACGAGGCAGCAGAGTATCTTGAAACTATAGAGAATGGCGATTTTTACAACGGATATCAACGGGATTTTATTCATAATATAATGGAAAGCCGGGATTGCTCATCCTATTTTGGTGATAACAGTACTGACCTTGATTTGTATTCCATTGAATATTCCGATGAGTTCGGTGTTGATGAGTTTCTCTTTGTCAATAAGGAAGAAGGTCAGCAGTATGTGCACTTTAACAAAAAAGAACTTGTTGCAAAAACCTATCCGGGTATTGATGGGATAGCCAGTGTTAGCTATAGTCCTGATGAATCAGAGTCTTATCTTCTTGATAATCCTGAAACACCATATGACAAATTGCCCACGGGTGAAATCACAATAACTGTCGAATTTAACAGCGGTCAGACTGTAACGCAAAAATTATCCTGCAGCTTTACTGCCGACGGAACGCTGATGTTCAGCTATATAGACTAACAACAAAAAGAACTAACCGTGCGGTTAGTTCTCAGACTGTCGATAAAGTGGGCT
>DKYL01000030.1:543-14961 GCA_002493325.1 Ruminococcaceae bacterium UBA7101 | reverse complement strand
TACCATTGAACTACACCCGCGTGCAACGGACATTATTATAACTAATGTCCGTCAAATAGTCAAGTGTTTTTTGAAAAATATTTAAAAATTTTCATTAATTTCCTTTAACAGTTGTTTCATGCAGAGTAGTTGACGGATGCGAAACCGTTTTGCCGTGAGCCTTATTTGTTGTTGAGGCATCCGCTGCTTTTGACGGTTTAGTTGCTGATGTTGCATTTTTTTCATCATGCTCTGCCCACTGGTTCTTTGTTCTGTGTGATCTCGGAACTGTATTGCCGTTAAGGATTTTAGCATTATAGTAATCGCTCTTCTTCTGAAGCTCAAGATTTACTGTATCAAGACCGTATTCCTCAATAATTGTTTTATCACCTGAGAAAAGGTCCGTTCCTACACCCAGTCTGTTGCCCTCAATCTGAACACCCATACTTGAGAGGATTGTCGGGAACATATCAAAGTTTGCATACTGTCTGTTTCTGCATACCGACTCTGAAACGCCGTCAACACCCTGAACAGGGTTAAGAATCAGATTATACTGATTTCTGAAATATTTTTTGTCAAAATCCTCAAAAAATTCAGTATCCATACTTAAATGGTCGCCGATAACAACAATCGTCGTATTATCATAGAACGGCTGCTCCTGAATCCACCTGATAAGCTTAACAGCCTCGCTTGAGCTGTAGGCAATAACATTTGCATACTGCTTGTCATAAGGCGTAGGAGCTTTCGGGCTTAAATAGCCGTTAGGACGGTGTGTATCAGCAGTTTCCATAGTAAAGTTAAATGGTTTGCCTGTTTCATAAAGTCTTGTTATTTCCTCCTTGGCAAACTCATAAAGCTTATCATCCTCATAGCCCCACCAAACATTATAGTCCTCAGGAACATAACCATTTTCTCTTGCATATTTAATATCAAACACCTTAACATCGCCGTGAGCCTCAAACAGATATCTCAGTCCGCCGAACTGGGCATCAGCACCAAACATTGCAGTCTGCTCATAGCCCTGCTCCTTAAGCAAATCATAGAGCGTGCACGCACCCGGAAGGAAATTATCCTTTGAGCCGTAGCTGTTTGGTCCGTCAGGTGTTTTCATCGGCAGACCTGTGCACTGGTTAACCATTGAAGCAATAGACCATTGTGTGCCTGTTGCCTGCTGAGGACCGCCGAACTTGCTGTCGTTATGAGAAAATACAACACCCTCATAGGAAAGCTCTGTGAGCTCAGGCATCAGATTGGTATCCATATAACCGCCCAAATCTGTCGAAAGGAATGAGTTTTCCATGGATTCAAGATAAATATGAATCAGGTTTCTCTTCTTCTCAGGGAAGGTTATTTTCACCTCACGGGGGTCTGCATATGTAGTTTCAATCATATCAGACTTTGTGAAATATGAAAGATAAACATCTCTGAGTTTCAGACCGTTATAGCAATAAAATGCACCGCCAACAAGAACAGCCAGAGAAAGCACAAGGCTGATAATTCTTCTCCACAAATCATTAAACACACATTTTGCTTTGCCAAGATTTACATATGAAGCTGTAAATTTGGAGAAAACAAAAAGGCAGAATATGGCAGTAACTAACATGGTCTGAAAAACAGGACCCTCAAAGCATTCTTCATAAACCGTAACATCTGTTCCTGTTGTGGGAGATAAAAGATTGATAAGAAGCTGATCACCGCTAATTTCTCCGAATGCTTTTCTTGACCAGATTGTAGCAAAATACATAGCACTGCCAAGACATACCAATATAGGAGATATTATGCGCACAGCTTTGGCACCGCGTGACTTTTTAACCTCACTGCTTTTAAAAACAATTCTGCCTTCAAGAATCTGACATAAAAGCATAAAGCAGATTCCAACAACCACAGCAAGCAGAAAATACTTTATAAATTCTGTTGTGCCGTAGTTCTTTGTAACAAATATGTGCTGATATTTGAACACATATGTGAGCAAAGCAAGAGACACAAGATTAACAACGAACTCATTTTTCAAAAAGATATGAAGACATTTGCCAAAGCTTTTCTTTTTTTCAAAAACTAATATCTGCAGCACAGAAATAATCAGCACTGCAATAGTTCCAAACAAAATAAACATTTTAAATTCTCCTCATTAAACAGCCCAATCAGTTAATTGAAAGCTTGATTTCATCATCAGCACGCATTGAAAAGCTTTCAATATCAGTGTCCGCATTGAAAACAATGGCATTTGCAAGCTTTTCCTCGATTTCACGTCTTACTGCATCACGCAGACCGCGTGCATTTTTCTTTGAACCGAATGCCTGCTTAGCAAGAAAAACAGGAACAGAATCATCATAAACAAATTTGATTCCTTTATCCTTAAGACTTTCCACAAGCTCATCAAGCATAAGTCTTGCAATCTTTTCAAAATTATCATGGGTGAGCTGATTGAATATAACGATTTCATCAACTCTGCCGAGGAACTCAGGTCTTAAAAATCTTTCAAGCGCCTTCATCGTAACCTCTTTATTAATATCCCCTGCTGACTTATTGAAGCCGAGAGCAGCAGAATCTGTTGAACCTGCATTGGAGGTCATAATAATTACCGTATTTTCAAAATTAACGGTTCTGCCCTGAGCATCGGTAATTCTGCCTTCGTCAAGAATCTGAAGCAGAATATTGAGAACATCCTTATGTGCCTTTTCAATCTCATCAAAAAGAATAACACTGTAAGGCTTGCGTCTGACCTTTTCAGTAAGCTGACCTGCATCGTCATAGCCCACATAGCCCGGAGGTGAGCCGATAATTCTTGACACGCTGAATTTCTCCATAAACTCACTCATATCAAGTCGGATTAAGTTATCAGGACTGTCAAACAGAGAGTCAGCAAGTCTTTTTACAAGCTCGGTTTTGCCCACACCTGTGGGACCGACAAAGATAAAGGACTGCGGTCTTTTTTTAGGGCTTATCTGAACTCTGCCTCTGCGAACAGCATTTGAAACCTTTTCAATCGCCTCATCCTGACCGATAATATGTGCCTTTAATTCATTTTCAAGCGATGCAAGCTTTTTAATATCATTCTGTTCAATCTTTGAGGCAGGAATACCTGTCCACAAAGAAATAACCTTGGCAAGGTCAGCCTCAAGCACCTGATTATCCTTTGCTTTTTCCGCAAGCTCAGGCAGAGTGCCGTCAAGCTGAAAGATTTCGCTTTTCAGCTTTGTAATAAGCTCGTAGTCAATAACCTCATTTTCTGCAGGTGAAGACAGCTTTTCTATATTGCTTTCAAGAAGCTGCTTTCTGTCCTTAGCCATCTGATACTGACTGATAGCAGGATTGCGGAGGTTTGCGCTGGTGCAGCTTTCATCAAGCAGGTCAATTGCCTTATCGGGCAGATACCTGTCAGTCACAAATCGCTCAGACATAGTAACTGCTCTGTAAACAAGGCTGTCACTGATCTGCACCTTATGATAATCCTCATAATAGCCCTTGATACCAAGAAGCATTTTATATGCATCATCTATTGACGGCTCTTCAATCTTAATAGGCTGAAAACGTCTTTCAAGAGCCGCATCCTTTTCAATATATTTGCGGTATTCATTAAAAGTGGTTGCACCGATAACCTGAATTTCGCCGCGTGAAAGTGCAGGCTTAAGAATGTTTGCGGCATTCATTGTGCCCTCACTGTCACCTGTGCCCACAAGATTATGCACCTCATCAATAAACAGGATAATATTACCCTCATGCTTAACCTCATCAACAAGACCTTTAATTCTGCCTTCAAACTGACCTCTGAACTGAGTACCTGCCACAAGTGCAGTCAAATCCAGGAGATAAATCTCCTTATCCGCAAGGCGTGCAGGCACCTGACCTTTGGCAATTCGGATTGCAAGACCTTCAGCGATAGCGGTTTTACCTACACCCGGCTCACCAATCAGACAAGGGTTGTTTTTTGTACGGCGGCACAAAATCTGAATAGCTCTTTGAATTTCACTTTCTCTGCCGATGATATTATCAATTTTACCGTCCTTAGCCTTTTGGGTTAAGTTGTTGCAATAGGTGTTAAGGAATTTTCTTGTTTCATCCTGTGAATTCTTTTTCGGACGCTTCTGACGTCTTTTACTACCCTTTTTATTATCGGTATCGGCACTGTCACCGTCATTTTCAGAAGACCCTCCGAAAAGCTCTGTAAAAGGCATTGTCTGTGCGCCGTCCATATTATCGGGATTAAACATTTCACCAAGACTGTCAAAATTAAAATCGCCCATATTTTCCATAAAGCTTGCCATCTGCTCTGATGCCATTTCAAGCTCCTCATCGGAAATGCCCATTTTGTCAATCATCTGATTGATTGAGCCGATATTCAGCTCCCTTGCACATTTGATGCAAAGTCCTTCAGGCGTAACCTTGTCGCCCTCCATTTTTTGAATAAATACAACCGCAGGTCGCTCGCCGCAGCGGGAACACATTTGTTGTTTCATTAAATCACCTCACCAAGAGTAGTTGTAATAACAGATATTATATATTAGTATGAACTTATTTATTTTTATTAGACCTTTTATTGTTTATTCGCTTTATTTTCCTTAAGCTGGCGAATAAAGCCGGGAGCATAACCGAACAGTGAAACAAATGCAAGCAATGCAGAGATAACAACCATTGCAGTAATAAGCCACTCTGGAAGAATAAAGGGCTTGAAGAATGCAACATCATAAAGAGCACAGCCCTCGCCGCCCAGTGCAATAATAACAATCATAAACACATAAAATACGGTTGTGGCAACCTTGCCCCACATTTCAGCAGCAACAGGGCGCATTCCCTTTGCCATAAGCAAAGCACCGCCAAGCACCATAAGAAGTTCTTTAACGATAAACAGGAACAGAATGTATTTCAAATAGCCGTCCCAGAACTTAACAATTAGAATAATTACAATTGCAATCTGTGAAAGCTTGTCGGCAATCGGGTCAAGAATTTTGCCGAGGTTAGATACCATATTGTACTTTCTTGCAATTTTACCGTCAAGCAAATCGGTTAAAGCTGCCACTATCATCAGAATAAAAGCAGGTATGTAGCTGCCCTTTATAAAAAGAGTTGTGAACAC
Source organism: Ruminococcaceae bacterium UBA7101 (assembly GCA_002493325.1). GTDB lineage: Bacteria > Bacillota > Clostridia > Oscillospirales > Acutalibacteraceae > Eubacterium_R. The sequence goes on along the minus strand of DKYL01000030.1, from coordinate 9,908 downwards.
GGGAATAAGAGCAATGCGCAAAAAGCAAAGCCAGTTCGGTATGGTATTCCAGTTATCAAACAAATCTTTAACATTCTCATTGAACTTGCTCATTTTATACCTCCTAAGCATAAATTAAATGGGTTGATATCCTTTATTAAATCAACAGCATAGCTGCTGTGCACCATTTCAATAAAAGCACTGTCCTTTGGTATATACTGCTCTGCTGCACCGATTACAGCAGAGAGCACACAAATGATGATGAGTGCTTTAACAAAACCAAATGCGCCGCCTAAAACAGCATTGGTATTATGCAGCGGCAAATCCTTATCTTTCTGCAGCTTTTTCAGCAATGACAAAAGAATTGTACCGATTATTGCCAAAACAATAAAGCAAATCAGAAAAGCAATCACTTCAACTGCCGCTTCAGGTACTTTTTCTATAATTTCCGCAGAGATATACGGCTTTACATAATCACTGAGAAAGTATGACAGCGGTAAAATTATTATAAATTTTACCATACTTAAAAGTGAAACAAGAAAGCCCTTTTTAACGCCTGCTATTACCATTATAACAGCCATTGCAAAAAAAGCAATGTCAATATAACTAATCATCTCATACCTCTTTAAACATAATCATTTACTTTTTGTCAATAACAGACTGCTTATGTATATATACTGATGAGCCTAAAGCACAGATTGATTTGACAGAATCATTATTGTCATATCTGCCCTTTTCCTCACCGTTCTTATAATTATAGCTGATAATTTCATCAGTAGTTAAAACATAAACCAAGCCTGCGGTTGCTGAAATATCCTTGATATTGGCAGCAAGACTTATATTGTTTTTAACCTTACCGTTTGATTTTACATAAGAAAGTGTACAGTCTGTTGAATTGCTGTAACCGCCGTAGGCAATCAGCAAATCGCCTGATGATGTAAAATCATAGCAGATTGTATTTATACTCTCCTGTTCAAAGGCAGGAGCAAATTCACCTTTTCGTATAACACCGAGATAGGTGTCTCCGACACACCAGATACTGCTGCCTGCATATCTGATTTCAGCAAGTGTTCCTGACGGAAGCTGAACAGCTTCTCCCCTATCACTGCTGCCGGCACTATATGTATAAACAGTAGTGACAAGCTCCGCATTCACACTGTTAACAACTGCAATTGCCAGCGATTTGCCACTGTCATTCAGTGCAATATCAACAATATAACCCTCCGAAACACTAAAGGACCATTCCTCTTTAAGTGCTTTTGAAATGATGGTTACATCGCAAAGCTTTTCCTTTGATGTTGTGGCGAGAGCAACAGTGCCGTTTTTAGCAACATCTGCACAGAGTATCGGTCTTGCCGTTTCCTCCTCATATACCGGTTGTGAGGTAGTATCAAGCCTGTAATTCTTTGCACCCTGATCATACACCAGTGAATAAACGCCGGACACAGCCAGCACAGGATTTGAATACCCGTGCTCAAAGGCATAATTGACAGAGGCTTCCTTGCTGTCAAGAACAGTAAAGCTGTTCGGTGTAAGCACACCAAGCAGATTATTATAATCAGTCACGATTACATTCTGTGATGCATCCAGGCTGAAAGGGAAGTTATCTGTAACCACACCCTCGGTTAATGTAAAGTTGCCGTTTTCATCAGTAAAATGATCCTTGATTGAATTGACGTTAACCTCACAGATTTTCATAATAATCAGTGCAAGAACAACAACCGCAATGATTATCCAAACAATAAGCTTATGCTTTCTTTCTTTTTTCTCACGTCTTTCCTCACGTTCAATTTTTCTTTGATTGCCTGCCACATTTTCACCGCCTTAATAATTAACTCTGTTCAGATACAGTCCCTGGGGAGGTGCTGTTTTGCCTGCCCTTGTTCTGTCCTTCGATTTTATAATGTCTGTCAGCTCACCCTGCTTTATCTTGCCCTGAGCAACAAACAGAAGTGTACCGACCATAATTCTTACCATATTATATAAAAAGCCGTCTGCCTCAACCTTAAAATAAACCATATCACCCTCACGCCATACGTGAAAGGCTTTGACGGTTCTTACAGTATCCTCAACGTCACTTTTCGCTGAGCAGAATCCGCTGTAATCATACGTGCCCACAAATGCCTGCGCCTCTTTATCGAGATAATCCGCATCAAGCTTAAATCTGTAATGAAGTGCATAATCGGCAAAAAAAGGATTTCTGATTTCGCCATTATAAACCTTATAAACATATTCCTTGGTAACACAAGAATATCGTGGGTGAAAATCAGCAGAAACCTCACAGCAGTCAACTGCCGCAATATCCTTCGGAAGATGTGTATTAAGAGCCATAACCACACCCGTTTCCGATATACGCATATCTGTTTCAAGCGTCAGACAATACATATTTGCATGAACGCCTGAATCTGTCCTGCTGCAGCCCTTGACATCAAGTCTTTCGCCAAACACCTTTTCCACAGCATTCTGGAAAACCTCCTGAACAGTCAGAGCATTTTTCTGCACCTGCCAGCCATGGTAGGCTGAGCCGTCATATCGGATTGTTACCATCAAATTTCTCATATCAAACCTGCAAACACCTTATTCAGCACAATAACAGCCGCCATAATGAATATAACTGCAGCCAGAGAAATATAATCCCTTGCTGTCATTTTCATAACCTTCATTTTTGTCCGTCCCTCACCGCCGCGGTAACAGCGGCACTCCATAGCATAGGCAAGCTCATTTGCCCTTCTGAAGGATGAAACGAACAGGGGAATCAGCACAGGAATCAGTGCCTTAGCCCTTTGCAACAAATTACCCGAATCCAGATCTGCACCACGGGATTTCTGTGCAGACATAATTTTATCAATTTCCTCAACGAGTGTAGGAATAAATCTTAGTGCAATGGTCATTGTCATTGCGATGGAATGAACATCAATTTTAACAAGCTTTAACGGCTTAAGCAGTCTTTCAAGCGAATCAGTCAGCTCATTCGGTGATGTAGTATAGGTCAGCAGTGAGCTGATAACCACAAGCAGAATAATGCGCACTGCCATAAACACCGCAGTTTCAATGCCGTCAAGCGTTATTTTAAATCTGCCAAGCTGAACAAGGGGCTCACCTGAGCCGTAAAACAGATTAAGCACTGCCGTAATCAGAATGATGATTATAAGCGGCTTAATACTTTTTGCAATTGTTTTCGGCGGAATTTTTGACACTGCAACAATGACAATGGAAAGCACAACCATAACAGCCAGAGAAACAACATTTTTGCAGATAAAAAGTGAAACAATTAAACACAGCACCAGAATAATTTTCATTCTGGCATCCATTTTATGCAGCAGAGAGTTCCCCGGGAAATATTGACCGATCGTAATATCTTTAATCACAAGCAGTACCTCCCTGTAAGCCTTTTAAATTCCTGAACACCCTGCTCAACGGTGTAAATATTTGTTTTGCAATCAACACCGCTTGCTTTGAGTTTAAGAAAAATGTCTGTAATTTCAGGCACATTAAGCCCCATTTTCTTCAGTTCATCACCACAGGAATAAACACTGTCAACATCACCGAACATTGCCACACTGCCCTTATTCATAACAAGAACACGACTGCAGATTTTAGCAACATCCTCCATTGAATGAGAAACAAAAAGAACTGTATTGCCTTTCTGCCTCTGATAATTTTTAATCAAATCAAGTATGGTATCCCTGCCCTTTGGGTCAAGACCTGCGCAGGGCTCATCCAGAATCAGCACTCTCGGCTCCATTGCAATAATGGATGCAATGGCAACTCTTCTTTTCTGCCCGCCTGACAAATCAAAGGGTGACTTTTCAAGAATATCAGGTGAAACACCGACATACTGAATGCTTTCTCTTATTCTTCTGTCAATTTCTTTATCGTCAAGCCCCATCTGCTTCGGACCGAAAGCAATTTCCTTATAAACCGTATCTTCAAAAATCTGATATTCAGGATACTGAAAGCACAGACCCACCGCAAAGCGAACCTGTCTTATATTCTTTTTATTGCCCTTTGCCCATATGTCCTTGCCGTCAACAAAAACCTTGCCGCCGTGGGGCTGCAAAAGACCGTTGAAATGCTGTATAAGTGTAGACTTTCCCGAGCCTGTATGACCGATAATACCGATAAGCTCACCCTCATCAACAGAAAGATTAATATCATCAATAGCAGCCGTTTCAAAGGGAGTACCCACGCTGTATAAATATTTTAAATTTTCACAGACGAGATATGCCATCATTCTGCTCCTAACTGAGATTTTAATAATTCCACACAGGAGTCGGCATTGAGCACTGTTTTGCTGCCCTTTATGCCAAGCCTGTGCACAAGCTCTGTTGACTGCGGTACATCAAGACCCAATCCTTTAAGCTCATCAACATTTGAAAAAACATTTTCAGGCGTGTCATCCATTTTTATTTTTCCGTTGTCGATTACCACTACTCTGTCAGCCTGAACAGCCTCATCCATATAGTGGGTTATAAGTATGATTGTTATGCCCTCCTCGCGGTTGAGCATCTTAACGGTTTCAATAACCTCACGTCTGCCGCTTGGGTCAAGCATGGCAGTCGGCTCATCAAGAACAATACACATAGGCTTCATAGCAATAATACCTGCCACGGCAACACGCTGCTTCTGACCGCCTGAAAGCTTACTTGGTGACTTTGTTCGGTATTCATACATACCCACAGTTTTCAAAGCCTCATCCACTCTTCTTCGGCATTCATCGGATGGGATACCAAGATTTTCAACACCGAAAGCAACATCCTCCTCCACTATTGAGGAAACAATCTGATTATCGGGATTCTGAAAAACCATACCAACCTTTTTTCTTATATCAAAAATTGTATCATCATCCTTTGTTTCCTGCCCGTCAACAAGCACCTGACCGCTTTTAGGAAACAGTATTCCATTTGTAAGCTTGGCAATCGTTGATTTGCCCGAGCCGTTATGACCGAGCACTGCAACAAACGAGCCTTTTTCAATGCTTAGATTCAGATTTTCCAAAACTTTGATTTCCCTGCCTGAATTATTTTCTGCAGCATTATCCTTGCTGCTGTCAGAATCTTCATCATCAAGCATATATGAAAAATCAACATTTTTAAATTCAATCAGTGCCATTTGTCCATATAGCAGAGGAACCGCAGGGAAGCACCTGACCGTTGGACGTAACGGGCAATCCGATTTCATCCGCCTCTACCTTACCGCCTTTTTCTTTTGTAATTACATCATCAAGTATATATTTCATAACAGAGGATGACAAGCCTGTTGTGTATGAATTAAGTAAAACCATAATGGGCTCATCACTGAGCACCTGTGAAACCAGCTTTACAAAGTCGTAAATACTGTCCTCAAGATGCCAGATTTCACCCTTGGGTCCCCTGCCGTAGCTTGGTGGGTCAAGAATAACTATGTCATACCTGTTACCGCGTCTGATTTCACGCTGAACAAATTTCATACAGTCATCAACTATCCAGCGAACATCCTCACCGTCAACACCGCTGAGCTTTGCATTTTCCTTTGCCCACTGGGTCATACCCTTTGAAGCATCAACGTGAACAACAGATGCGCCCTCCTTAAGGCAGGCAACTGTTGCAGCTCCTGTATAGGCAAAGAGATTAAGTACCTTAACCTCCTCACGTCCGCTTTCACGGATAAGCTTTCTTGTATAATCCCAGTTAACAGCCTGCTCAGGGAACAGACCGGTATGCTTGAAGCCCATTGTTTTGATATTAAAGGTCAAATCCTTATATCTTACCTGCCAGGCATCAGGCATTCGCTTAAACACCTGCCATTTGCCGCCGCCTGTTCTTGAACGGTTATATTTGGCACTTGGCTGATACCAGAGCCTGTGCTCCTTTTCACTTTTCCATATAACCTGAGGGTCGGGACGAATCAGAATTTCCCTTGCCCATCGTTCGAGCTTTTCGCCGCAGGAGCAGTCGATAAGCTCATAATCCTTCCATTCTGTTGAATATCTCATAAATCCAATTATCCTAATCGTTCTTTAACAACATCGGCAATTCTGTTGCCGAGCTTTGTAATCTGTTCAATGTCCGCACCCTCAAGCATAACACGAACCAAAGGCTCTGTTCCGCTTACACGAACAAGCACTCTGCCGTCGCCTGAAAGCTCCATTTCAGCCTCCTGCACAGCAGAAATAATATATTCATCATTGTTGTATTTCTGCTTGCCCTCGGCAGTAACCTCAACATTAATAAGCACCTGAGGATAAACACGCATAACAGCAGCAAGCTCACTGAGCTTTTTGCCCGATTTGACAACCGTTTCAACAAGCTGAACACCTGACAGCTCGCCGTCACCTGTTGTAGCATAGTCAAGGAAAATAACGTGACCGCTCTGCTCTCCGCCGATATTATATCCATCTTTAATCATACGCTCTAAAACATATCTGTCACCAACAGCGGTTTTAGCGCAGTCAATACCATTTTCTTTACAGAATTTGAAAAAGCCCATATTACTCATTACTGTAACAACTGCAGTATTTTTTGCAAGTCTGCCTTCATTCTTTAAGCGCTTGGAGCAGATCGCTATAACCTTGTCACCGTCAACAAGCTCGCCGTTTTCATCCACAGCCAACATTCTGTCGGCATCACCGTCAAAGGCAAGACCTAAATCAAGTGACGCATTCTTAACAAAATGCATTAACTCCTCAGGATGCGTTGAGCCGCATTGAAGGTTGATATTTTCGCCGTCAGGCGTATCTGACAGCATAATACATTTTGCACCAAGACCTGTAAAGATATCCTTCGCACATACGCTTGCACTGCCGTTTGCACAGTCAAGGGCAATGGTCATTCCGTCAAAGCGGACTGACGCAGTGGAAATAACGTGAGATACATAATCGCTCAGTGCTGTTTTGCAGTAAACTCTGTTGCCGACCTCTCCGCCAAGCTTAACAGGAATCTCCTCACTGTCATTGAGAATAATATTTTCAATTTCCTCTTCTATTGCATCATCAAGCTTATAGCCGTTTTTCTGAAAAATTTTAATGCCGTTATATTCACATGGATTGTGTGATGCCGAAATCATAACACCTGCCTCACAGCCATACTCAACAGTGAGATAAGCCACTGCAGGAGTAGGCACTACACCGATGGATACAACATTGCAGCCAACGGAAGTAAAGCCTGCTGTAAGTGCCGCCTCAAGCATATCGCCTGATGCTCTTGTGTCCTTGCCGATTAAAACTGCAGGCTTTGCCGAATGACATTCTTTAATCAAAACCATTGCAGCCGCTCTGCCTATTTTAAGAGCAAGCTCAACAGTCAAATCCTTGTTCGCTATTCCTCTGACACCGTCAGTACCAAATAATCTTCCCATACAAAACGCCTCACAATAAATAATAAATTTTTATATCAATGTCTGCTGTCCGTCCTGCTCAAAGCCGAGATGTCTGTAAGCAAGAGCAGTTGCACACCTTCCTCTCGGTGTACGTGAAAGAAAACCGATTTGCATTAAATACGGCTCATAAACATCCTCAATTGTAACGGCTTCCTCACCGATAGATGCGGCAATGGTTTCAAGCCCCACAGGACCGCCGTTGAAATTTTTTATCATTGCTGTCAACAGCACTCTGTCAATATTATCAAGACCGAGTCCGTCAATCTCCATTTTACTGAGAGCATCCTCCGCTGCCTCAAGACTGATCACACCGTCATATTTTACCTGTGCAAAATCACGGCTCCTTTTGAGAAGTCGGTTAGCAATACGAGGTGTTCCTCTTGAACGTGATGCAATTTCAAGTGCACCCTTTTCGTCAATGGGTATTTCAAGTATTCCTGCACTTCTTGTAACGATAGTTGCAAGCTGCTCGTTTGAATACATCTCCAGCCTGAAAATCACACCGAATCGGTCACGCAGTGGTGCAGAAAGCTGACCCGAGCGTGTTGTAGCACCAATAAGCGTAAAATGCGGCAAATCAAGACGTATTGACCTTGCAGACGGTCCCTTGCCGATAATGATATCCAGTGCACCGTCCTCCATTGCAGGATACAAAACCTCTTCAACCTGTCGGTTAAGGCGGTGAATTTCATCAATAAAAAGCACATCACCCTCCTGCAGATTCGTGAGCAATGCAGCAAGATCCCCCTGCTTTTCAATTGCTGGACCTGAGGTAACTCTTATATTTACGCCCATTTCATTTGCAATGATGCCTGCAAGTGTGGTTTTTCCAAGTCCCGGAGGACCGTAGAGCAGAACGTGGTCGAGCGCCTCTCCCCTGCCTTTTGCCGCCTCAATATATATTTTTAAATTTTCCTTAATTTTATCCTGACCGATATAATCATCAAGCGTTTTAGGTCTTAACGAATTTTCAATATCGTTATCCTCAGGTGTAAAATCAGAGGTAATTATTCTGTTTTCAAAATCCATTTCCGTTTCCTGCACGGTGCATTACCCCCTTAAAGCTTTTTAGCAAGCTGCTTTAATCCGTTTCTAATCATTTCATCAACTGACAGCGATTTATCCATACTGCCCACAACCACAGCCGCATCACTCTGAGAATAGCCGAGTGCAACAAGTGCCTCAACCGCCTCAGCAGAATTTGAGCTTTCGCCGACAGAAGCAACAGAGCTTACAACATCAGATGCGTCACCAACTGCAATCGAGCCCATTTTGTCCTTCAGCTCCAGCACAACACGCTCAGCAGTCTTTTTGCCCACACCCTGAGCTCTGGTAATAGCCTTGGCATCTCCCGATGCAATACAAACCGCCAGTCTGTCAGGTGCAAGCTCGGAAAGAATTGCTGCGGCAGCCTTTGGTCCGATTCCCGACACGCTGATAAGCAGCTTGAAGGCATTAAGCTCATCAAGAGTGGCAAAGCCGTATAAATCCATTGCATCCTCACGAACTGAAAGATATGTAAATACATTAACCTCATCACCGGTTCTGCCTATATTTTTAACAGTATTCAGTGTAGTAAAGCACTTGAAGCCCACACTGCCGCACTCGACAACTATAAAATTAACATCACTTACTGTTAATTTACCTCTTATATTGTAAAGCATATTATCACCTTATATCTTTTATAATCCTTTTATCAGCGAGCCTGAGCAGTGACCGTGGCAGATTGCCATTGCCAGAGCATCGGCAGTATCGTCAGGCTTCGGAATTTTAGCAAGACCGAGCATAACCCTCGTCATTTCCTGCACCTGCTTCTTTTCAGCCCTGCCGTAGCCTACAACAGACTGCTTAACCTGCAGCGGCGTATATTCAAAAATATCAACACCGTAGTTCTGTGCAGAAAGGGTAATAACACCCCTCGCCTGTGCAACATCAATAACTGTTTTGGCATTATTATTATAAAACAGTTTTTCCATACTCATAACCTCAGGCTTGTACTTTTCAAACAAATAGCACATATCGTTATAAAT
>DKYL01000030.1:0-249 GCA_002493325.1 Ruminococcaceae bacterium UBA7101 | reverse complement strand
CAAATAGCACATATCGTTATAAATAGTCTGAAGCCTGAGGGGAAAAGGCGTATGGGCATCGGTGGTAATTGCACCATAGCCCAGAACACGGAATTTATTAGCCTTGTATTCAAGCACACCCCAGCCCACGATTGCATACCCGGGGTCAATACCGAGAATAATCATACATACTTCTCCATAATATATTCAACGTATTATAACATAAATAATAATAATATTCAATAAATAATATATAAATTATATATGAAT
>DKYL01000007.1:1941-4342 GCA_002493325.1 Ruminococcaceae bacterium UBA7101 | reverse complement strand
TTTAAAAAATTTGAAATTTCTTGCAACACTTTGGCGATTTTTTTATACTTAATATATAGGTGGTGAAAATATGAACGAAAAACAACTTATACATTCATCCAGAAGGGGTGACAATGAAGCGTTTGCAAAGCTGTACGGACTATATAAGGACAGGCTTTACCGTTATGCATATTACAGGCTCGGTAATTCCTGTGACGCCGAGGATGCGGTTTGTGATACTGTACTTATGGCATTTGAGGGAATCGGTGATTTGCGTAAGGCTTCGGCTTTTTCTGCATGGATATTCAGACTGCATTATTCCACCTGTTCAAAATATGTTGCCAGGCAGATTGATATGAAAGAATCCGCCAATATTGATGATTATGAAAATTCAGCTAAACTGTCAACAAATATCAACACTCTGTCAGCAGAGTTAAATGAGGGGCTGAATATTTTGACTGATCACGAGCGTGAGGTTGTTTTACTGTCAGTTATTGCAGGGTTCAACAGCAAAGAAATTTCAGATATTACAGGACTTACCGACGGCAGCGTCAGATGCAAGCTGTCAAGAAGTCTGGAGAAAATGAGAAATTTTTTGGAGTGATATTAAATGAAAAAAACTGATTTTGATTTTATAAAAGAAAAATTTGACAATGACGGAGTGAAAGCTCCCGACAGTATAAGTGAAGAAGTAATTGTGCAAAAGCTTCCTGCAAAAGTAAAGCTTTATCAGAAACCGGCTTTTAAAAAGGCTGTAAGTCTGGTTGCCTGTTTTGCACTTCTAATCGGCATAATGTCATTTGCTTTGCCTGAAGCAGAGAAACCATTTGTGTCCCATGGAACAGCTGGTTTGGAAATTAATTCAACTGGAATCAAAGCATTTGACAGCTACGATGAAATAAAAAAATACAGGGATAATATAGTCAAACAACAAGAAACGCGAGAGTATCATGCAAATCCATATTTTGAGTTATATGATGGAGCGAGTGACGGAACTGTAAGTGGTATTTCGTATTCTAAAACCTATTCGCAGGTGGATGGTGTAGAAGAAGCTGATGCTATAAAAAATGATGGTAAGCATATTTTTACTTTAAATGGTGAAAATGAAATATTGATTTATGAAGATACTCAGATTATTGGGAAAATTGATGATTTTAAATTTAGTTATGATACTGATGGAAATCCTGTTGATGATGCTGATTATGTTTGTGGCTTATACTTAAAAGATAATAAACTTATTGTTAATACGTGGAAAGAATATTACAAGAATAAAGGCTTTATATCATCAACAAGCATATATATTTATGATATTAAAGATACTTCAAGTCCTGAGTTACTTTATTCATTTACACAAGATGGATATTATTTTGATTCAAGAATGATTGATTCACGGCTTTATGTAATATCAAATAACAGTAGCAACTATTCAAAACAGGTTTCTGATTTTCATATAGTAACTAAAGAAAATGGTAAGAAACACACTATTCCTGCAAGTTCAATTATGTATTGCGAGGATGCAACAGATACAAGTTGTATTGTAATTAGTGCAATTGATATTGAAAGCGCCGAGCAAACTTCACAAACAAAAGCATTTTTCGGTTGTGGAGCAAATGTATATTGTAATTTGGATAATATGTATATAACCAATAGCGATTGGAATGGTAATACGCAAATTGTTAAAGTAGGGCTTTATGCAGAAGAAATTAAATTTTTAGCCAAGGCAACAATTAATGGATTTGTCAATAACCAGTTTTCAATTGATGAAAAGGATGGTTATTTAAGAATAGCAACTACTGATGAGAGCAGTAATAATTTATATATTCTTGATGATAAACTTAACAAGGTTGGCGAAATTACAGGATTTGCAAAAGATGAGTCCATCAAAGCATCAAAATATATTGGTGATATGTGTTATTTAATTACCTATGAAGAGACTGACCCATTGTTTGTAATTGATGTTTCTGATCCAACAAAACCTATTATCAAAGGTAGTGTTGAAATTACAGGTTTTTCAAGTCAGCTTATTCCTATGGATGAGAACACACTTTTAGGTATTGGATATGACGACGATGAAAGAAACTTAAAATTAGTTTTATTTGACATAAGCAATTCATTAAAGCCAAGAGTGATAGACTCATATGTTTTTGAAAATATTGAATCGCGAGCTCAGTGGTTGCATAAAGTGATAGTTAGAATTGAAGAAAAAAATCAAATAGCTATCGATTATTTTTCATATAATAATGATAGTAGAGAATGTGGTGTGCTTTTATTAGGAGTAAAGGATAATAAAATTTGTATTGCAAATAAATTTAAAACAGATCTTATTGACACATATGATTATGTAAGTTCAATAGCCTATATCGGTGACACTCTTTATGCCTTTGATTCTGATGGAAACATCTATTCCTTTGATATGTAATAT
>DKYL01000007.1:0-1669 GCA_002493325.1 Ruminococcaceae bacterium UBA7101 | reverse complement strand
TCTATTCCTTTGATATGTAATATCCTGACAATTCATTATCAATAGTATTACAATTTAGTAATAAATATATATTTTTTATCATTATATGGTACAATATCTGCGTTAATTTTCTTAATGGAGATATTGTATGAGCGAAAGTGAATTAGATGAAATATTAAAAGAGGTCAGAAGAAGGGCTGATGCTGAAAACAAAGATAAGTCCGCTTCCTCACCTGCTAAAAAGGATATAACCGATAAAGCCGTTGCAAAGCCTCAGCAGTCAAAGCCTGCTGAACAAAAGGCTGATATACCTGTACAAAAGCCTGTGCCGAAGGCAGAGAAGAAAAAAGAAGAGGTCGATATTCTTTCCCTTGCTGAGGATTATGGTGAGCCTCGCCGTGAAAAGAAAACGGACAATAAGAGTAAAAAAGGTATAGTGATTGCAGTTGCTGCTGTTATCATTGTTGCAGTGATAGCAGCTTGTGCAGTGTTATTCTTAGGCGATAAGAAGGATGACAAAACTGAAACCACGCCTGAAAAAACAAGCAGTGCAGCAGTTGCCGAGGACGATGCATTAATAGGTGATATAAACCCGTTAACAGGCGAGGATCAGTATAATTCTGCTGCTGTGGGCAAGCGTCCTGTTGCAGTTGTTGTTGAAAATGAGTATTCTACTGAGGCGGTAAGACCTCAGTGGGGACTCAGTGATGCTGATATTGTCCTTGAGGGTGAGAGTGAATTTTCCACACGACTTCTGCTTTTCTGGTCTGATTATACGGATGTGCCTGAGCAGGTAGGTCCTGCACGTTCCGCAAGACCTCCGTTTATCAGATTCAGCCAGCTTTTTGACAGTGTGTTCATTCACGCAGGTCTTTCAAAATCCAAGGGCAATTATGTTGGTGCTGACGAGGTTTTTGTAAACGAAAATGTTGACCACATTAACCTCCTGTCAATGTCAGAGGATAGCGGATATTTCGGAAGGGATAACAGCCGTTATACTGCGGTTGAACATACGGGCTTTTTAAACGGAACAAATCTTCCGAAGCTTCTTGAAGAACAAAAAGTAACCACGGATATTACTGATTCAAAATTCACAAGGCTTAGCTTTAATCAAAAAGCAACAGCAATCGGCAAAATAGCTGCTGATGACTGTGAATTGAATTGGTCAGGCAATTGTCCTAAAACGGCTCGATTCAGCTATGATTCCGAAAGTCATAAGTATCTGACAACAGATTTTGATTCAAGATACGGCGAAGCAAATTTGGAATTTGAAAATTTAATTTTCCTTTTTGATGAAACCGAGTATATCATCAAGGAGGATTATAAAGGCTTGGGACAGAGCGAAACCTATTGTGATTATAAGCTCAGCGGCGGCAGCGGAACAATACTTTCAGAAGGTATGGCTGTTGAAATAAACTGGGGTGTTACAAACGGCAAGCTTTGGATGAAAACTTCTGACGGTAAGGACGTTTCACTTAATCCGGGTAAAAGCTATATCGGCTATGCCTCCTCTAACCACGGCGGCAAGCTTCAGCTTAATACACAGCAAAGCAGTGATATGAGTACAGAAAATCAATATAATTAAAAAAGGCATAGGGCGAAAGTCCTATGCCTCTTTATTGAGAGAAATTACTTCATGCTTTCCTCGTAAGCCTTGATCATTTTCTTACTTATGTGACCTGTACGACCC
>DKYL01000091.1:116999-117257 GCA_002493325.1 Ruminococcaceae bacterium UBA7101 | reverse complement strand
ATTAAATATTTATTATATCTATTTACTTTATTTATTTTTTATATTATTATATAGAGAGAATAAAGCGTATGGAGGTATTCCCGTGAGCATAGCATATAAAAGAATTTTGTTAAAACTCAGCGGTGAGGTTCTTGCCGGTGAAAAGGGTACAGGTATTGATACGGATACCGTAGTTAAGATTTGCAAGTCAATCAAAGAGGTTGCCGATTTAGGTGTTGAGGTTGGCATTGTTGTCGGCGGCGGAAATTTCTGGAGAGG
>DKYL01000091.1:116528-116699 GCA_002493325.1 Ruminococcaceae bacterium UBA7101 | reverse complement strand
GGCGGCGGAAATTTCTGGAGAGGCAGAACAAGTGAGCATATGGACAGAACCCGTGCTGACCATATCGGTATGCTTGCAACTGCAATGAATTCACTTGCGCTCTGTGATGCACTTGAACAGCTTGGTGCTGTTGTCAGAGTACAGACAGCGATTGAAATGCGTCAGATTGCA
>DKYL01000091.1:53028-116237 GCA_002493325.1 Ruminococcaceae bacterium UBA7101 | reverse complement strand
GCGATTGAAATGCGTCAGATTGCAGAGCCTTATATCCGCAACAAGGCTATCCGTCATTTTGAGAAGGGAAGAATTGTTATTTTCGGCTGCGGAACAGGCTCACCATTTTTCTCAACCGATACGGCTGCTGCACTCAGAGCAGTTGAAATCAATGCAGATGTTCTTCTTAAAGCAACGAATGTTGACGGTGTTTATGACAAAGATCCTAATAAGTATGATGATGCTGTTAAGTTTGATGAGGTGCAGTTTAAAGAGGTGCTTGCACGTGACATCAAGGTTATGGATTCAACTGCATTCTCACTTTGCAAGGATAACGATTTGTCCATTCTTGTGTTCGATTTGACTGACCCTGATAATGTGGTTAAGGCTGTTAAGGGCGAAACAATCGGCACACTTGTCAGAAATTAATTTAATGAATATATTTGGAGAGGTAATTATTATGGAAACAGTATTTGCTAAAACAAAAGAAAAAATGGAAAAGTGCTTAACAGCTCTTGAGCGTGACTATGCTGCAGTAAGAGCAGGAAGAGCTAATCCGGCTGTGCTTGATAAGGTGATGGTTGATTATTACGGTGTGCCTACACCGATTAACCAGATGGCTGCCGTTTCAGTTCCCGAGGCTCGACTCCTCGTTATTCAGCCATGGGATGCATCAACGCTCAGAGATATTGAAAAGGCAATAAATACTGCTGATATCGGTATCAATCCTCAGAATGACGGCAAGGTTATCCGTCTTACTTTCCCTCAGCTTACAGAAGAGCATCGTAAAACTTTGCAGAAGGATATTTCAAAGCGCGGTGAGGAAGCAAAGGTTGCTATCCGTAATGTTCGCCGTGATTCTATGGACGATATTAAAAAGCTCAAGAAGGATAATGAAATTACTGAGGATGAGCAGAAGGATGCAGAAAAGAAGCTTCAGGATATTACAGACGATTATGTAAAGCAGGTTGAGTCTATTACCAAAAAGAAAGAGGAAGAGGTTCTCTCAATCTAATTTGATTTATGCTTAAAGGGTGACTTAACAGTCACCCTAAAACTGTATTTATAACTATATTGAGGAGGTGCGGTTAATGGCACTTTTCAGTAAAAAAATTGAAACAAATGACGAATTTGCTGTGCTTCCGAAGCATATCGGTATTATTATGGACGGCAACGGAAGATGGGCAAAAAAGAGAGCTTTGCCGCGTTCGGCAGGTCATAAGGCAGGTGCTAATGTTTTCAGAACAATCAGCAAGGAATGTGAGCGTCTTGGTATTGAAAATGTTACCTTCTATGCCTTTTCCACAGAAAACTGGAAAAGACCTAAGGAAGAGGTTGACGCATTAATGAGCCTGTTTATGGATTATCTGCTTGAGGCAAAGAGTGATATGACGCAGGCTGGCAACAGCAAAATTAAGTTTATCGGTGAACGAGAGGGCATATCCCAAAATCTTCTTGACCTTATGGATGAGGCTGAGGCAGAAACTGCGCCGCACACAGGCACGACTGTTAACCTTGCAATCAACTACGGCGGCAGACAGGAAATTGTTTCTGCTGTCAATCAGCTTATCAAAGAGGGAAAAACAGAAATTACTGAGGACGATATTTCGGCAAAAATTTATACCTGCAGTGACTGTGATTTAATTATCAGACCAAGCGGTGAACAGCGGCTTTCAAACTTCCTGCTGTGGCAGGCAGCTTACAGTGAGTTCTGGTACAGTGATGTGCTGTGGCCTGATTTTAAGGTTGATGATTTGCATCAGGCTCTCAGAGAATTTGAAAAAAGAAATCGTCGTTTCGGAGGATAGTGATGAAGCAAAGAGTGATTACAGCAGTTGTTCTGCTGGCAGTATTGGCAGTTGTAGTCTGGCAGATTAATACACCTGCGCTTGCAATAGCAGTTGCGTTTTTATCAGCAGTTGCTGCAGGCGAGATTATGAGATGCGCCAATGTTCAGAATATGTTTATTAAGGTTGTCGGCATAATCTTTGCCGCAATTACCCCGTTCTTTACAAGCCCCAAGGTATTGGAGCCGGTGATTTCGGCAGAGGTATGGGGAAATGTTACAGGTTTTCTGCCGCCGATTGTTTACATAATTGTTTTGTGTCTTGCATTTTTCCTTGCAATGCTCAAAGGCTATGCGTATACAACCTTTGAGGATGTTACCGTTTCATTTTTTGCAAGTGCAGTCGTGCCATTCGGCTTCGGTATTTTTATCAGACTCAGAGATATGTTTGATAATCCGCAGTTTGGTGTTTACCTTATTTTCTTTGCACTTATCTGTGCTCTTGCAACGGATACAGGTGCACAGCTTACAGGTATGGCAATCGGCAAGCACAAAATGGCACCGAATATTTCACCTAAAAAAACAGTTGAGGGTGCAATAGGCGGTCTGATATTCAGCTTTATCTTGAATGCTGTTGCTTTGGTAATTTACAACAAGGTTGCAAATGTTCCTGTTGATCAGACAATGGCAACCGTAATTCTTGCGGCAAGTGTTCCGGTTTCGTTTATGGGTATGATGGGTGATCTTTCTGCATCCGTTCTTAAAAGAAATTTCGGTGTTAAGGATTTCGGCAGGATTTTCCCCGGTCACGGCGGAATAATGGACAGAATGGATTCCTCACTCTTTACCTTGCCTTGCGCATTGGTTGTAGCAATCGTTGCTAAAAACTTTTTATAATTCAGGTGATTGGTATGAAAAATATTTCACTTTTAGGCTCAACAGGCTCTATCGGCACGCAAAGCCTTGATGTTTGCAGAATGCATCATTACAACGTCAAATGTCTTACAGCCAACAGCCGTGTTGATGTTATTGAAAATCAGGTAAGAGAATTTAAGCCTGAGCTTGTTTGTATGATGAATGAAAAATCAGCAAAGGAGCTTAAGGATAAAATTAAAGATACCGATACTAAGGTTGTCAGCGGTATGGAGGGCTTGATTGAATGTGCTGTTTATGACGGTGCAGATACGGTGCTCAATTCCGTTGTGGGTATGGTTGGCTTACAGCCCACACTTGAGGCAATTAAGGCAAAAAAAACAATTGCTCTTGCAAATAAGGAAACCTTGGTTGCAGGCGGTCATCTTGTTACCAATCTTGCAAAAGAGAATGGTGTCGATATTCTTCCTGTTGACAGCGAGCATTCGGCAATCTTTCAGTCAATGCAGGGAATGCCGAATAAAAAGGCAGTCAAAAAAATTATTCTTACTGCATCGGGCGGTCCGTTTTTCGGCAGAAAATTAAGTGAGCTTGAAAACGTAACTGCCGCTGATGCTTTAAAGCATCCCAACTGGGATATGGGTGCAAAAATTACCATCGACTCAGCTACAATGATGAATAAGGGCTTGGAGTTTATTGAGGCAAAATGGCTTTTTGATATGGCTAACGAGGATATTGAAATTGTAGTTCACAGGGAGTCCGTTGTTCATTCTGCCATTGTTTATCAGGACAATTCCATGATTGCACAGCTCGGTGTACCCGATATGCGTATTCCGATTCAGTATGCGTTAACGTATCCTGAACGTGAGCCAAGTCCTGTTCAGGAGCTTTCGCTGGCAGATTACGGCAAGCTTACATTTTTTGAACCCGACTATGAAACCTTTAAATGCATCAATGTATGTAAGGATGCGATTGAGCTCGGCGGTCTTCACCCTGCTGCGGCAAACGGTGCGAATGAAGAAAGTGTAAGATTATTCCTTGAAGGTAAAATTAAATTCACAGATATTGCATATCTTAATAATGAGGCAATGAAAAATGCCCCTGATAAAAAGGACTTCACCCTTGAGGATGTCCTTGAAACAGACAGAAAAGCAAGAAATTATGTTTTAGAGGCGGTTAAGTGAGTATCAGTTCAATTTGGAATACAGTGTATCCGATTTTAATAGCAGTTTTATTTTTTGAGTTAATCATTATTGTTCACGAGGGCGGTCATTTTGTGGCGGCAAGACTGATGAAAATAAAGGTTAACGAATTTTCAATCGGAATGGGTCCCAAAATTTTTCAGTTTGAGCGAAAGGGCACTAAGTATTCACTCAGGTGGGTGCTGTTCGGCGGCTACTGTTCAATGGAGGGCGAGAACGAAGAAAGCGATGACAGCGGAGCCTTGGTTAACAAAAAGGTATGGCAGAGGATTTTTGTTGTGGTTGCAGGCGCTGTTATGAATCTGGTGCTTGGATTTATTATAATATTGATAATCGTTTCCTCTCAGAATCTTGTGGGTACTCCGCAGGTTGCAAAATTTGAGGATAATGCCGTAAGCCAGAGTACGGGACTTCAGGCAGGCGATGTGATTAAAAGCATTGACGGTATGCGCATTTATTCCACTAACGATATTTCAACAGGTCTGACACGAAGTGCTGACGATACGGTTGATATGGTTGTTGACAGAAACGGTGAAACGGTTAAGCTGTCCGTTACCTTTGCTACGGAAGAGTATGAAGGCAAGCAGTACATTAAAATGGATTTCTGGCTTAGAGGAGTGCCTAAAACTGTTGGCAATGTTCTTCTTCAGACCTGCAGGGAATCCATGTCTTTTGCGAGAATGGTTTTCCTCTCACTGCACGATTTGATTGTCGGCAGATATGGCATATCTGATATGAGCGGTCCTGTGGGTGCTGTATCTGTGGTAAGCACCGCAGTTAAAACCTCAATCAATTCCGTGCTGAGGATTATGGCACTTTTAACCATAAATATCGGTCTTTTCAATTTGTTCCCGATACCTGCACTTGACGGCTGGAGGCTGTTTGTGCTGATAGGTGAGGGGATTACACGCAAAAAGCTGCCGCAAAAGGCAGAGTATCTTATTAATGCTGTGGGTCTTGCGGTGCTTCTTATATTTATGTGCTTTGTGACCTTCAGTGATATTACAAAACTTGTTTAACTTTTGTAGGTGAAAATTATGGAAAGAAGAAAAAGCAGAAAAATTAAATTAGGCAATACTTATATCGGCGGTGACAGTGATATTTTAGTTCAGAGTATGCTCAATATTCCTGCCGCTGACATTGACGGCTCTGTTGCACAGGCTAAGGAGCTTGCAGCAGCAGGCTGTCAGGTTATCCGTTTTGCTATTCCGAATGAGCAGGCGCTGGATTTGGTTGAGCCAATAAAGAATGCTGTTGACGTTCCTTTGGTTGCAGATATTCATTTTGACTATCGCCTTGCACTTGGTGCAGTTGAAAGAGGTATTGATAAAATTCGTATTAACCCCGGCAACATCGGTGATGACAGCAGAGTAAAGGCTGTTGCCGATGCTTGTAAGGCTAAAAATATCCCTATCCGAATCGGTGTCAATTCAGGCTCGCTTGAAAAGGAAATACTTGCAAAATACGGCTCACCGACACCTGAGGCAATGGTGGCATCTGCAATGTATCACGCAAGACTGCTTGAAAAGTTTGATTTCGAGGATATTGTTATTTCAATCAAATCATCCAATGTTGAAACGATGATAAATGCCTATGAGCTTGCGGCACAGGAATGTGATTATCCGCTTCACCTTGGCGTAACCGAGGCAGGCACTGAAAGAATGGGTATCATTAAATCTTCTATCGGTATCGGCTCACTGTTAACAAGAGGTATCGGTGATACTATCCGTGTGAGCCTGACAGATGCACCTGTTAAAGAGGTGTTTGCCGCATTTGATATTTTAAAGGCAATCGGACTTAAAAAGGATTGCCCGTATCTGATTTCCTGCCCCACCTGCGGCAGAACAAAGATTGATTTGGTGGGTCTTGCAAAGCAGGTTGAGGACAGGCTCAGGGACTGTAAAAAACCGATTAAGGTTGCAGTTATGGGCTGTATTGTTAACGGACCCGGCGAAGCTAAGGAGGCTGACATCGGCATTGCAGGCGGTGACGGCAATGGTCTTATCTTTAAAAAGGGTGAGATTTTAAGAAAAGTTGACGAAAAAGATTTACTTGAAGAATTAATGAAAGAAATTGAGAAATTATAATGGAAAAATTTTCAACATATTTTTCAAATTACATAGATGGTGATACACTGGGTTATATTGGCAGCGGTGAAATAAATGCCTTGTCCGTTTCAAGAAACAGCAGGACAGTCCATATCGGAGTGCTCTTTGACAGATTTATTAACTGCGGTATTCTTGAAAAGGCTGAAAAGCAGATTGCTTCAGCTATGGAGCTTAACAAGGTTGTGATTTCTCCGTCATTTCCCAAGAGCGAATTTTCACTGTCAGCTATTGAAAATATACTGGAATACGTTAAACGTGATTATCCGATTTCCAACGGCTTTTTTGATGGTGCTGAGGCTGAAATTGAAGATAATGTTCTGACTGTATTTCTTAAAAAGGGCGGCAAAGAGGTGCTGGAATCACAGAAGATTGATACAGCAATTTCCAAGGTGCTTTATAATATATTTAAGGTTGATTATGATATTTCACTGCTTGAGGTGCAGGCTTTTGATATTGAAAAGGCGGTTAAGGAAGCGGTTGCCGAAAAGCATAAGGAACAGGAAAAGGAACGTGAAGAAAAAGAAAAGAATGTTGTCCACGAGGTATGGGATGACCTCCCTCTTTACAGAGATACGGTTAAAAACATTTACGGCAAGCAGTTAAAGGAAAAGCCGAAGGCTATTGCCGATGTTACTACCGAAGACGGCTATGTTACCATATGGGGTGACGTCTTTAATATTGAGGAGAGGGAAACCAAGCGTGGCGGCAACAAAATATTTAATTTTGATGTCAGTGATTATACCTCATCTATCAGTGTTAAAATGTTTGAGGACAAGCGTGTTATTGACCCGCTTATTGAAAAGCTGAATGAGCATAAAACCGTTGTTATCAGCGGCAGCTATATGTTTGACAGCTTTACAAATCAGTATGTTCTAAGACCGTATTCTATTTCAGGTGTTACCAAGGTCGAAAAGATGGATAATGCCGAGGAGAAGAGGGTTGAGCTTCACCTGCATACCTCACTGAGTGAAATGGATGGTATAACCGCACCAAAAACACTGGTCAGCCGTGCAATCCAATGGGGGCATAAGGCAATTGCCGTTACGGACCACGGCGTAGTGCAGGCTTTGCCTGAGGCATATAATGCGGCTAAAGGTAAGATTAAATTAATCCTCGGTATGGAGGGTTATCTTGTTGATGATGAAAAATATCCGAATTTTATGGAGCTGAAGCTCAAGCAGTTTAAGCGTCATCATATCATTTTGCTTGTTAAGGAGGATACCTCTCTTGACGAGAGTATTCCTAAAGAGGAACGTAAGTACGGCAGAAAAAATCTGTATGAGCTTATTTCGTCATCCAATATAAAGACCTATAAATCACGTCCGCTTATACCGAAGAGTATGCTGGCAAAAAAGCGTGACGGTTTAATTATCGGCTCTGCCTGTGAGCAGGGTGAAATTTATCAGGCAATCATTCACGGTGAAAGTGATGACAAGCTTTTGGAGCTGGCGGCTTTCTATGATTACCTTGAAATTCAGCCCAACGGTAACAATGCTTTTATGATTAGATCCAATAAAGAGCTTTATGAAAATATCCGCACGGATGAGGATTTAATCAACATTAATAAGAAAATTATATCTCTTGCAGATACTTTAAATAAGCCTGTTGTTGCAACAGGCGACGTGCATTTCCTTGATGAAAAGGATGCAAAATTCCGTGCCATCATTATGGCGTCAAAGGGCTTTGATGATGCTGACCAGCAGGCACCTCTTTATTTCAAAACGACTGAGGAAATGCTTGAGGATTTTGCATGGGCAGGGGACAGAGCAAAGGAATTTGTTATTGATAATCCTAACAAAATTGCTGATTCCGTTATGGATAATATTCCGCCGATCCCTCCCGGTACCTTCCAGCCTCACATTGACGGTGCAAATGAAGAATTAACGGAAAAGTGCTGGAATATGGCTAAGGAATTATATGGAGATCCTGTTCCGCCTTATGTTGCAGACAGATTACAGCGTGAGCTTGACTCAATCATCGGTCATGGCT
This sequence comes from Ruminococcaceae bacterium UBA7101, assembly GCA_002493325.1. GTDB lineage: Bacteria > Bacillota > Clostridia > Oscillospirales > Acutalibacteraceae > Eubacterium_R. Next base: position 108,300 of record DKYL01000091.1, on the reverse strand, counting down.
TCGGTGTACTTTATGTTATTGCAAAGCGTCTTGTTGAGGAGAGTGAGCGAAACGGCTACCTTGTAGGCTCCCGTGGCTCTGTAGGCTCTTCACTTGCTGCCCATTTCGGCGGTATATCCGAGGTTAACCCGCTTGCTCCGCACTATTATTGCAAAAAATGTAAGCACAGCGAGTTTTTCCTGCAGGGTGAATATGGATCGGGCTTTGACCTGCCTGCTAAGGATTGCCCGAACTGCGGTATTCCAATGAAACGTGACGGTCACGAAATCCCGTTTGAAACCTTCCTTGGCTTTGACGGCGATAAGGAGCCTGATATTGACCTTAATTTCAGCGGTGAATATCAGTCACGCTCACACAGATATACCGAAGAATTATTCGGTAAGGAGTATGTGTTCAAGGCAGGTACAATGGCAACTGTTGCCGATAAAACAGCATACGGCTATGTTATGAAATATCTTGATGAGCGCGGTCTTGCAGGTACTACTCCAAAGGCTGAAATCGGCAGATTAACAGCCGGCTGTACAGGTATCAAGCGTACAACTGGTCAGCACCCGGGCGGTATGGTTGTTGTGCCGGATAAGTATACGGTTGAGGATTTCACACCGATTCAGTACCCGTCAAATGATGAGAAAAAGGGTACATACACAACCCATTTTGACTTTAAAAATTCACTTCACGATACACTGCTGAAGCTTGATGAGCTCGGTCACGATAATCCTACACTGTATAAATACCTTGAGGATTCAACTGGTATTCCTGTAATGGATGTTGATTTGGCAGATCCGGATTTGTACAAGCTGATAACATCAACCGAGCCTATCGGTGTTTCACCTGAGGATATTGACTGTGTGACAGGTACATTGGCAATCCCTGAAATGGGTACACCTTTTGTTATCGGTATGCTTACCGAGGCTCAGCCTAAAACCTTTGCGGATTTACTGCAGATTTCAGGTCTTTCACACGGTACGGATGTTTGGCTGGGCAATGCGCAGGAGCTTATTCAGAATGGCACCTGCACAATTTCAGAGGTTATCGGATGCCGTGATGATATTATGACACACCTGATTCACGTTGCTGAAAAGTATGAAAAAGAAACAGGCAAGGAGTCACCGCTGAGCAAGAAGGACTGCTTTAAAATTATGGAGTATACCCGTAAGGGTAAAGCACCGAAGGAGCTGCCGCCATATGAGGAGGCAATGAAAACCATCGGTGTTGAGCAGTGGTATATTGATTCCTGTTACAAAATCAAGTACATGTTCCCTAAGGCTCACGCCGCAGCATATGTTATTGCGGCGCTGCGCCTTGCGTGGTATAAAATCTATTATCCAATTCATTTCTATTCTGCTTATTTCACAGTTCGCGGCGGTGCAATTGATGCGGTTGCGGCTGTTGAGGGTAAGGCGGCAGTTAAGAAAAAAATGGAAGAAATCAAGCTGAAGGGCAATGACAAAACCGCCAAGGATGAAAGTACATATGTTGTGCTGCAGATTGTTATTGAAATGCTTGCAAGAGGTATTGAATTTCTGCCTGTTGATATTTATAAGTCAGATGCACGTGTTTATAAGATTGAGGACGGTAAAATCCGTCTGCCCTTCGGTGCAATTGACGGTATCGGTGAAAATGCTGCCAAAGCTATTGCAGATGCGAAGAATGACGGAGGCGGCGAATTTATGAGCTATGATGATTTGATGGCAAGGGCAGGCATCGGCAAAAGCGTTGTTGAAGCACTTAAGGAAGCAGGAGCTCTTGGCGATATGCCTGAATCAAACCAGATTTCATTATTTTAATATAAGATTAGGCTTGACACAATCACATTAGTGTGGTAGCATATTACCACTCTACTACATTAAAGTGAATTGTCAGGGAGATTAATAAATATGAAAAGATATTCAAAATTAACACCTCAGGGCAGCCGTGATTTGCTTTTTGAGGAATGTGATGACAGAAGAAGGGTTGAAACCATTGTTTCAACTTTGTTTAAAGAAAAGAATTACAGAAAGGTTATGACACCGACCATTGAATTTTTTGATGTGTTTGAGAGTGATAACCTTGGTATTGAGCCTGAGGAAATGTATAAGCTCAGCGATAATCAGGGCAGAACAACGGTATTAAGACCCGATAATACTGCACCTATCGCAAGGCTTGTGGCAACACGTCTTTCAAATGAGGACTTGCCTGTAAGGCTTTATTATAATCAGAATGTGTATGTCCGCAACAAGCAGCTTGCAGGCAGAACCGATGAAATTGAGCAGAGCGGTATTGAGTTAATCGGTGACGGCAGTATGGATGCCGATATTGAGGTTATCTCAATGGCGAATGAGGCACTCAAGAGAAATGAGGTTAACTCCTATAAGATTGAGCTTTGCCACGCAGGCTTTTTCAATACCATACTTGACAGACTGAATGTTTCCGCCTCACAAAAGGCAGACATATGCAGCTTTATTGAGGGTAAAAATTATTCTGCTCTCGGTGATTTGCTTGATAAAATCGGTGACAGCAGGGAAGCACAGATTATCAAAAAGCTGCCAAGACTCTTCGGCGGTGTTGATGTTATAGACGAGGCTAAGGAGCTGTACAATGATACCGAGGTAAACAAGGCGCTTGATTATCTTAAAGAGATTTATGAAAGGCTTTGTGACCTTGGCTTTGGCAATGATATTCTGATTGACCTTGGTCTTGTTAACCGCAGTAATTATTACACAGGTGTTATATTCAGGGGCTATGCCCAGGGCAGCGGTGTGACAATCATTTCAGGCGGACGCTACGATAATTTGGTGGGCGAGTTCGGTATGGATGCACCTGCAGTCGGCTTCGGCGTCAATGTGAATGCACTTTGTGATGTTATGCGCGAGGAAATCAATGTTGATCGTCCTTTGCGTATTGCTCTCACGAAGGGCAGACTTGAAAAGTCCTCTGTATCCCTTTTTAAAACAATGGGACTTGACACCGCAGAGCTTGAAAATAAGGGAAGAAGATTGATACTTCCCGTCGGTGATTATGAAGCTGTTCTTTCAAAAGCCCCCGACGTAATAACCTATGTTGAGCACGGCGTCTGCGATATCGGTGTTGTGGGTAAGGATACGATTGCCGAGCACGGCAATTCCTTCTATGAGGTTATTGACCTTGATATCGGCAAGTGCCGATTTGCCCTTGCCTGCCCTAAGGGAACGGATTTCTTCTCAGGCTACAAGCGTAAAACCGTAGCCAGCAAATACCCCAAGGTTGCAAAGGAATATTTTAAATCCAAGGGTATGGATGTGGATATCATCAAGATTGAGGGCAGTGTGGAGCTTGCTCCTCTGCTTGGTCTTGCAGACGGTATTGTTGATATTGTTGAAACAGGCTCAACACTTAAGGAAAACGGTCTTGAGGTGGTTGATACAATTATGCCGATTTCAGCAAGAGTTATTGTAAATATGGCTTCAATGAAGCTTCGCAAGGACGAGATTGAGCAGTTTTTAAATGATTTAGAGCTGGCATCAAAGGTTTAAGGAGAGCGGATATGAAAATTACAAAAGCAAACGGCAAGGCAGAATATGCTCTGATAGAGGATTTAAAAAAGCGTGCAGGCGAAACAGACCCTAAAATTGTTGAGATAGTAACAAATATCATCAATGCAGTTAAGGAGCAGGGTGACGAGGCTGTACGTGAATTTACAGTACGCTTTGACGGCTCAGTGCCCAAAAGAACGGTTATTGAGAAGGAAGAGCTTGACTCTTATCTTGATATTGTTGACGATGATTTTAAAACAGCACTTGTTAATGCCAAGGAAAATATTTATAATTTCCACCTTCGTCAGGCTCAGCAGTCCTGGTTAAGGACTGAGGAAAACGGTGTTATTATGGGTCAGCGTGTCCGTGGACTCCAAAGGGTTGGCATTTATGTTCCCGGCGGCACGGCTGCTTATCCGTCATCCGTTCTGATGAATGCAATCCCTGCTAAAATTGCAGGTGTTAAGGAAATTATTATGGTTACACCTCCAGGCAAGGACGGCAGTCCAAATCCTGATATTATGGCTGCTGCGGCTGTTGCAGGTGTAGATAAGGTGTTCCTTGTAGGCGGTGCACAGGCTGTTGCTGCCCTGGCTTACGGTACTGAAAAAATACCGAAGGTTGATAAGATTGTCGGTCCCGGCAACATCTTTGTTGCCACTGCCAAAAAGCTCCTTTATGGCGTTGTTGATATTGATATGGTTGCAGGTCCGTCAGAAATTTTAATCGTTGCTGACAAGTCGGCTAAGCCTGCTTTCCTTGCAGCGGATTTAATGAGCCAGGCTGAGCACGACAAGCTTGCATCAGCAATTCTTTTAACAACCTCAAGCGATATTGCAAGAGCAACTGCAAGGGAAATTGACAGACAGATTAAATTCCTTGAAAGACAGGAAATTATTGCTGAATCACTTGATAAATTCGGTGAAATCATTGTTTGTGAAAATCTTGATCAGGCTATTAATTTTGCCAATGAGCTTGCTCCCGAGCATCTTGAAATGTGCGTTGAAGAGCCATTAAAATATATAGGCAGGCTTGACAATGCAGGCTCTGTTTTCCTCGGTAATTATTCACCTGAGCCCCTTGGCGATTATTATGCAGGACCTAATCACGTGCTCCCCACAAGCGGAACAGCAAGATTTTTCTCTCCGCTTTCCGTTGACAGCTTTATTAAAAAGAGCAGTTTTATTTATTATACCGAGGCTGAGCTTTCTAAGGCGAAGGACGATATTGTTAAGCTGGCTGATACAGAAGGCTTGACCGCGCACGCCAATTCCATTAAGGTAAGATTTGAATGAGATTTGATAAGAAATCCTTAACATCACTCATTGTTATATTTGCGGTTTTGCTGGCACTCGTCGGCGTTAAGGTTTTTAACGGTGATGCAAATGAAAATAAGCCTGCGAGCCTCAAAGCCCCCGATAATGACGGACAGCTTGTTGTTCATTATCTGGATGTTGGGCAGGGGGACAGTGCGTTTATTGAGCTGCCTGACGGTCAGTGTATGCTCATTGATGCATCTGTCAGCAGCTACGGTGATAAAATTGTTGAAACAATTGAGGGATACGGATATACTGAAATTGATTATCTTGTTGCAACGCATCCCCACGCAGACCATATCGGCGGTATGACAGATGTTGTCGAAGGCTTTGAAATCGGTGAAGTTTATATGTCAAAGGCAACCTCAACAAGCAAAACCTTTGAGGGACTTTTGACTGCAATTTCAGATAAAGGCTTGCAGATTCATACTGCAAAAACAGGAGTAACCATTTATTCCGATGATGAAACAGAAATAGAAATTTTAGCCCCTGTCAGTGAAAGCTATGAGGAAACAAATAATTATTCTGCCGTTGTAAAGATTACCTATGGCAGTAATTCTTTCCTGTTTACCGGTGATGCGGAGGAGCTTTCTGAAAATGAAATGCTTGATGAATGCTATGACAAGCTGCGTGCTGATGTGCTTAAGGTCGGTCATCACGGCAGCAGCTCATCAACGAGTGATGCATTTCTGCAGGCAGTCAGTCCAAAATATGCAGTGATTTCCTGCGGTGCAGACAATTCCTATGGTCATCCCCATAAAGAAACAATCAGCAGGCTAAATGATATGGGGATTGATTATTACAGAACAGATATGAACGGCACAGTTACAATAAGCTGTAACGGCAACGATGTTTTTGATATAGAGTGTGAAAATGAACTGGATAATTGACAGAATTGAAAAGAATACAGCCGTTTGTGAGGCAGGGGATTGCTTTATTGATGTTCCCTTGTCAGCACTTCCGAAGGGTGCTTCGGAGGGTGATGTCATTTCGCTTTCTATTGATAAGGAACAGACGGCTGACAGAAAAGATAAGATAAACAATTTAATGAATAATCTTTTTATAGATTAAGGAGTCAAAATGAGAACTGCTAAAATTGAAAGAAATACAAAGGAAACACAGATAACCGTTGAGCTTAATCTTGACGGCGGTGAGGTTGAAATCTCCACAGGAATAGGTTTTTTTGACCATATGCTCACAGCCTTCGGTGTTCACGGCGGCTTTGGTTTAAAGGTTAATGTCAAGGGCGATTTAGAGGTTGACACACACCACACGGTGGAGGATACAGGCATTGCACTGGGTATGGCTTTTAAAGAAGCACTTGGCAATATGGGCGGTATTGTTCGCTACGGCTCATTCTCAATCCCTATGGATGAGGCTCTTGCAGAATGTGTTGTTGACATTTCAAACAGACCGTTTCTTGTATTTAAGGCATCTTTTGAGCAGGAGCTTTGCGGTGATTATGAAACCTGTGTTACTGAGGAATTTTTCAGAGCCTTTGCAATGAATGCCTGTGTTACACTTCACATCCGTGTGCCATATGGTGCTAACGCACATCACGAAATTGAAGCTATCTTCAAGGCAGTTGCTCACGCTATGAAGATTGCTGTTGCTAAGAATGACGACGGCTCGGTTTTATCTACAAAAGGAGTACTTTGATGATTATTTTTCCCGCTATTGATATTATTGACGGCAAGCCCGTAAGACTTTACAAGGGTGATTTTTCAACAGCAAAGCAGGTTGCAGGTGATGCACTTGAAACGGCTGAGGGCTTTGTTAAAGCAGGCTGTCAGTGGATACATATGGTTGACCTTGACGGCTCGCTGAAAAAAGAGCCTGTTAATGCCGAAACCTTTATTTCCGTTGCCAATGAAACCTCTTTGAAGGTTGAGCTTGGCGGCGGTATAAGAACAATGAAGGATATTGATTTTTATATGAATAAGGGCATCAGCAGAATTATTTTAGGCTCTGTTGCTTTAAAAAATCCACAGCTTGTTGAAGAGGCTGTTAAAGAGTTCGGCGATGCAATTGCTGTCGGTATTGATGCTAAGCAGGGCTATGTTGCAACCGAAGGCTGGGTTGAAGGCAGTGATGTCTATTTCACTGACCTTGCAAAAAAAATGGAAGCTGTCGGTGTTAAAACAATTATCTTTACCGACATTGGCAGGGACGGAACGCTTTCAGGTCCTAATCTTGAACAGCTTGTTGAAATCAACAATGCTGTATCCTGTGATATTACGGCTTCAGGCGGTGTTACAAGCATCGGCGATATTTTAGCCCTCAGGGATAAAAAGCTTTATGGTGCAATATGCGGAAAAAGTATTTATAAGGGCACTCTTGATTTGAGAGAAGCAGTGGAGGTTTGCAAATGATTGACATTGAAAAATACTTTAAAAAGGCAGATTTAATCCCTGCTGTTATACAGGAGGACTCTACAGGCGAGGTGCTTATGCTTGCCTATATGAACAGAGAGTCTATGCAGAAAACACTTGAAACAGGCTACACATGGTTCTGGTCACGCTCAAGACAGGAGCTTTGGAACAAGGGTGCAACCTCGGGTCATCTGCAGAAGATTGTTTCAATCTATGGTGACTGCGACGATGACACACTTTTAATTAAGGTTATTCAGACAGGTGCGGCATGCCACACAGGCAATCACACTTGTTTTTTCAATAAAATTGAGGGAGAATTTTAATGGATTATATCAGAAACGATTATCAGACAATCCTTGACAGAAAGAGCGCAAAGGAAGAGGGTTCGTACACCTGTTATCTTTTTGAAAAGGGTCTTGATAAAATTTTAAAAAAGGTCGGCGAGGAGTCAACCGAAATGGTTATTGCCGCCAAGAATGGTGTTAAGGAAGAAACCGTTGGTGAAATATGTGATTTGATTTACCACACACTTGTTATGATGGTTGATCAGGATATTACAATTGAGGATGTTGAGGCTGTTTTAAGACAGAGAGCAGAAAAGTCAGGCAACCTCAAAACATTTCATCAGGTGGATAAGAATTCATAATGTCACACAGCAAATGGATTGTTGCCGATGCGGATAAGGAAAAGGCGTCGGCTCTTAGTGAAAAATTAAATATTGACCCCTTGATTTCCTTCCTTTTGGTTTCAAGGGGGATTGATGATGAGCTGAGCGCTTCATCCTTTCTGTACGGTTCAAATGCATACACCTCACCATATTCATTTAAGGATATGGATAAGGCGGTTGAAAGAATTAACCGTGCACTTGATAATGATGAAAAAATTTGTGTTTACGGTGACTATGACTGTGACGGTGTAACCTCAACAGCACTGCTTTATTCATTGCTTGAAAGCCTTGGTGCAGACGTTATTTATTATATACCAAACCGCCTGACTGAGGGTTATGGTATGAATATGCGTGCTATTGACAGGATTAAGGCACAGGGCACGGATTTAATTGTCACAGTGGATAATGGCATATCGGCAATAAATGAGGCTGAATATATTTATGCACTTGGTATGGAGCTTGTTGTTACCGACCATCATCAGATTGGTGAAAGCCTGCCCATAGCAGAGGCGGTAGTCAATCCCCACAGAACGGATAATGATTTGAAATTCAGGGATTTTGCAGGTGTCGGTGTTGCCTTTAAGCTTGCCTGTGCCGTTTATGACGGTGAGGTTGATGAGCTTATTGAACAGTATGCAGATTTGGTGGCTATCGGCACAATCGGGGATGTTGTTCCGTTAAGGGATGAAAACAGAAGCCTCGTTAAGGCAGGGCTTGTGCTTATTAACGCGGATGCAAGAATAGGAATTGCAGCATTGAAAAGGGCAGCAGGCTCAGATGAAAATATAACAGCCGTGAATGTTGCATTTCAGCTTTGCCCGCGTATAAATGCGGCAGGCAGAATGGACGATGCCGCAAAGGCTGTTGAGCTTTTAATATGTGATGATTATGAGGATGCTCAGTTCATGGCTTCACAGCTTGACGGCGAAAATGCCCACAGGCATACGGTTGAGTCAAATATTATCGACAGCGTGTATGAGCAGATAGCAGAAAATCCAAGCCTTGCAGATGACAGAATAATTGTTGCTGCAGGTGAGAATTATCATTCTGGCGTTATCGGTATCGTTGCATCACATATCAGCAGTATGTACGGCAAGCCTGTGATTATTTTCAGTATCAATGATGACGGCAGTGCAGTCGGCTCAGCAAGAAGCATTGAGGGCTTCAATATTTTTGATGCAATAAACAGCTGCAGTGAGCTGCTGACGCATTTCGGCGGTCATCCTCTTGCGGCAGGCTTGGGTATTATGCGTGATGATATTGATTTGTTCAGAGCTAAGATTAATGAATACGCGGCTAAGAATTTCCCTGTTATGCCTGCAAAAACCTTAAAGCTTGACTGCAAGCTGTCACCCTTTTATCTTGATATTGATTTGGTTGATAATCTGACTGCTCTTGAGCCCTATGGTGCAGATAACAGTCAGCCCATATTCGGGCTTTTCAATATGGAGCTTGTGTCTGTTACCCCTATCGGCGACGGAAAGCATATCCGATTTGAGGTCACTAAAAAAGGCAAAACGCTTCGTGTGGTTAAGTTCCAGACCACAGCAGAGGATTTTCCGTATTCGGAAGGTGATCATATTGATATTGCCGTAAGGCTTTCAAAGAATTATTATAAAGGCAAATATTATCTTTCGGTGCAGGCGGCGGAGGTTCGCAGAAACGGCATTGATGATAATAAATATTTTGCAGAAAAAGCAGATTATGAGCTTTTTAAGCTTGGCAATAAAAATAAAACAGATATTTACCCGAGCCGTGAAATATGCTCGGTAATATACAGATTTCTTAAGCAAAAGGGCGGTTATGCCTACACCCTTGATGATTTATATTTTGAGCTGGGGCAGAGCGTTACATATGGTCAGCTTTGCTTTGCTCTTTGTGCATTTGAGGATGCTGGGCTTATTAACCGCAGTAATGCAATAACTTTAAATAATCCAAGCGGTAAGGTGGATTTGGAAGGAACAAAAACACTCACCGCCCTGAAGGGAAGGATTTAAGTGATAGAAACCGATAAGGAATATGATATGGATTATGACGATGGCTTTGACTCCTTTTTTGAGGAGATAAAGGCATCAAAGCATTATGATGTTGAACAGATTGAAAAGGCATATAATCTTGCCTTTAATGCCCATAAAAATCAGAGGCGCCGTTCGGGTGAGCCTTATATTATGCACCCTGTTGCCGTTGCAAAAATTCTTTTTAAGCTTGGTATGGATAACGAGTGTATTATCGGTGCACTCCTGCATGATGTTGTTGAGGATACGGAATATGACCTTGACTATATAAAAAAGGAGTTTGGTGATGAGGTTGCACTGCTTGTTGACGGCGTAACAAAGCTTGGTCAGATTTCACTTTCAAGCCGTGAGGAGGTACAGGCTGAGAACATACGCAAAATGTTCATTGCAATGAATGAGGATATCAGGGTAATTATTATCAAGCTCTGCGACAGGCTTCATAATATGAGAACTCTTGAGCATATGCCCCCTCATAAGCAGAGGGAGAAGAGCCTTGAAACCCTTGAAATATATGCACCCATTGCACACCGCCTCGGTATCCGACCGATTAAAGAGGAGCTTGAGGATTTAGCGATTTTCTATCTTGACCCGATTGCTTATAAGGAAATAGAAAAAAATCTTTCTATGAAGAAAGAGCAGGGCGAAAAATTCCTTAAGGAAATCACCCAGCAGATAAGTGATAAAATCACACCTATTATGGATAATGTCAAGATTTTTTCCCGTGTTAAATCCGTTCACGGCATTTTCCGTAAGGTGTATATCAAGGGCAAAAACTTTGAGCAGATTTTTGATATCTATGCCGTAAGAATTATAGTGGATTCCATGATAGACTGCTATAATGTGCTTGGTATTGTGCACGATATGTTCCAGCCGCTGCCCGGCAGATTCAAGGATTATATTTCAATGCCTAAGCCGAATATGTATCAGTCACTTCATACAACAGTGCTTACCAAATCGGGTGTGCCCTTTGAAATTCAGATTCGTACATGGGATATGCATCGTACAGCAGAGTTCGGTATTGCTGCCCACTGGAAGTATAAGCTCGGTAAGGGCGGCAAGGACGGGATTGATGACCGTCTTGAATGGATTCACAGAATCATTGAAAATGATAATGAAAGCGATAATCCTGAAGAGCTTGTTTCAACCATAAAGGGTGATTTGTCTGCCGAGGAGGTATTTGTTATGACCCCCAAGGGCGATGTCAAATCCCTGCCAAAGGGTGCAACGGTTATCGACTTTGCCTATGCCATTCATTCTGCTGTCGGTAATAAAATGGTCGGTGCCAAGGTTAACGGCAGAATTGTTAACCTTGACTATAAGGTTAAGACAGGTGAAATTGTCGAGATTTTAACCTCTAATCAGCAGGGCAAGGGTCCGTCACGTGACTGGCTGAATATTGTTACAACAGGCGAGTCAAGGAGCAAAATCCGTGCCTGGTTCAAGAAAGAAAAGCGTGATGAAAATATTGTTCAGGGCAGGACAGAGGTTGAGCGTGAGCTGAAAAGAAACTTTATTCGTCTTGAAGCAGGTGACTATGAAAAATTTGTTGCTAAAATTGCAGACAGACAGCATTTTGATAATCTTGAAGATTTTTATGCTGCGGTTGGTTACGGCGGCATTCAGATAACCAAGCTGATGCCCGGCATTAAGGACGACTATAACCGCAATTGGCGACCCAAAGAGGTTCAGCCGCCCAAGCCTGTGATGCCTAATGAATATAACGAATCGCAGAAAAGCACCAACGGCATTGTGGTGGAGGGTATTGATAACTGCCTTATCAAAATGGCTAAATGTTGTTCACCTATCCCCGGTGAAGAAATTATAGGCTTTATCAACCGCGGTACAGGCTTGACCATTCACAGACGTGACTGTGTCAATGTTCCCCTTGATCCTGCACTTTCTCCTGAGCCTGCAAGGTGGGTGAAAGCCCACTGGGACGGAAGTGTTAAGGTTGAGGCAAGGTCAACGATTGATGTTTATGCCATTGACCGTGACGGTGTTGTTCTTGATATTACTACAAAAATGGCAGGTGCACACGTTAAAATCCATTCCATCAATGCCCGTCCGATTAATGAGGGCAATTGTTTAACCACAATGACTATATCCGTCAATTCAAAGGAACATCTTGAAAGCGTGGCAAAGCTGCTTAAAAAGGTTGACGGTGTTTATCATATAGAGAGAAGCGGTAATATATGAAAGCAGTAATTCAGAGAGTAAAGCACGCATCTGTCACCATTGACGGTATTCAGGTAAGTGCTGTTAATATGGGCTATCTTATTTTGCTTGGCGTTGAGCAGGGCGATACCAAAGCGGATGCCGACAAGCTTGTAAAAAAAATACCCGTGCTCAGAATATTTGAGGATGAAAATGAAAAAATGAATTTGTCCTGTCTTGATGTTGACGGTGAAATTCTTGTGGTTTCACAGTTTACATTATGCGCGGACTGTTCACACGGCAGACGCCCCAGCTTTACAAAATCAGCACCTCCTGGCGAGGCAGAAATGCTTTATGAATATTTTGTGGAGGAACTGAAAAAGGCAGGCGTTAAAAAGGTTGAAACGGGTCGCTTTGGTGCGGATATGAAGGTGGATTTGCTCAATGACGGACCTGTTACCATTATTCTTGACAGTAAGGATTTGAAATGATGTTAAAGGTTAAATGTGCCGTATTCGGCAGGCTTGATAATAACTGTTACCTGATAACCGATGAAAAAAGCGGAAAATCTGCGTTGGTTGACTGTACTGAGGACAGTGAAAGAATGCGTGATTTTATCGGTGATACTGATTTGAAATACATTCTTTTAACCCATGGTCATTTTGACCATATCGGCGGTGTTAAAGGAATTAAGGAGCTTACAGGGGCGGAGATTGTTATTTCACGTGAGGATGCACCTATGCTCGGCTCTGGCAAGCTCAGTCTTGCAGCCTTCTGCGGTGAGCATCAGATAAATACGGCTGCAGATACAGAGGTAACAGACGGCGACACCATTCATCTTGGTGAGAGTGAAATAAAGGTAATGTCAACACCGGGTCACACCAAGGGCGGTGTCTGCTATGTCTGTGATGACAAGCTTTTTACAGGTGATACGTTGTTTTACTGCAGCTGCGGCAGAACTGATTTTCCCGGTGGTTCAGGCAGTGAAATAATTGAAAGTCTTAAAAGACTTGCGGCTTTAAAGGGTGAGTATATTGTCTATCCGGGTCATGACAGGCAGTCAACTCTTGATTTTGAAAGAAAAAATAATCCATATATGAACAGGTAGTTTTATGATATTAAAGGTGATTAACCATCAGCTTCAGTTTGATATGAAGAATATCTGCACTTTATTTTTCCCTTATGAAAAAATAAAGACAGAGGGCAGTGAGGATATTGTTGTCATTACTGAAAAAAGCGAAGATGTGCTTGTTGTTGACGCAAAGGTTTATGACAAGCATCTGAAAAAAACACATAAAATGGCAGAAAGCGAGGATATGGCGGTTGCTATGTCCGTTTTGCTTTATTCTGTTTTGAGCGAGCTTATGGGTTATGAACCGCCATGGGGTATCCTTTTCGGTGTAAGACCTGCAAAGCTTATGCACAGACTCTGCGGTGAAATGGGCAGGGAGGAGGCAAAGAATTATTTTCTGAACAGCTTTCTTGCAAAAAAGGATAAAACGGAATTGACACTTGAGGTTATGAAGCACGAAAATGAGGTTATTGCACTTTCCGGGAAAAATTCCTTTTCTCTTTATGTTTCCATTCCGTTCTGCCCCACACGGTGCTCTTATTGCTCCTTTGTTTCTCATTCCATTGAGAGGACACAGAAGCTTATGACACCTTATGTTGATTTGCTTTGCACTGAGCTTGAACAAATCGGTGAAATTGCAAAAAGACTCGCTTTAAGGCTTGAAACCGTGTATTTCGGCGGAGGTACTCCCACAACACTTTCGGCTAATCTGCTGACAAAAATATTCAGTACAATTGAAAAGCATTTTGATATGTCAACGCTGCGTGAATATACGGTTGAGGCAGGCAGACCTGATACTGTAACAGAGGATAAGTTGCTTGCACTTAAAGCGGCAGGTGTTACAAGAATCAGCATAAATCCGCAGAGCTTTAATGATGAGGTGCTTGAAGCAATAGGCAGACGTCATACATCGCAGCAGACAATTGACGCTTATAATCTGGCACGAAGTCTGGGCTTTGATAATATTAATATGGACTTTATTGCAGGCTTGCCGAAAGACAGCCTTGACTCCTTCAAATCAAGTATTGATAAGGGAATTGCACTTGGTGCTGAGTCCATTACCGTACATACGCTTGCATTAAAATCAGCAGCCTATATGGTGACCCGTGATATGACCTTTGATTTGACTGACAGGCTGACAACTGCAGATATGGTCCGGTATTCCAATGCAGTGTTGTCTGACAGCGGATATTATCCCTACTATATGTACAGACAGTCAAAATCACTGGGTAATCTTGAGAATGTGGGCTGGTGCAAGCCGAATTGTGACTGCCTTTATAACGTCTATATGATGGATGAAACGCATTCTGTTTTTTCAGCAGGAGCAGGCGGTGTAACAAGACTGAAAAATCAGGAAAACGGTCACATTGAACGTATTTATAATTATAAATACCCATATGAATATATTGACAGCTTTGATGAAATTGTCAAAAGGAAAATGGGCATATATACCTTTTATGGTGAATAAAAATTAATATACCTGATTGTATTGCAAAACAATACTTTTTGTAATATAATGATAAAAGAGGTGTTTATATGGCTTTTAAATTCGGAGATACAGAAATTAATATCAATAACCCTAAGTTTGAGGAAATGCTCAATAAAACAAGGGGTGTTGCAGAAAGCCTTGGCAAAAGAAGTGCCGAGGGTATTGAGCTGAGCAAGAAAAAGATTGAGGCTCTTGATGCAAAGGCAAAGCTTGCAAGGCTTTATGAAAAATTCGGACAGCTGCAGTATAACAGCTATATCGGTGAAGAGGTCGACGATTCTCAGATTGCGGGTATTGCTGCGGAGATTTCTGCAACCAAGGATAAGCTTGACCTGTTAAATGAGGAGGTCGAGGCACTTAAAGTGAAAATCAGTACTTCTATGGCTGATATGGCACAGAAAACCCGTGAAGCATTCCAGAAGGATGCTGATGCCGAGCCTGCTGAAGAAGCAGAGGTTGAGGCAGAGGTTTTTGAGGACGATTCTGAATAATACAGGAATAGTATAATAAAGAAGTTTAAAGGCAGTGTTTCTATCACTGCCTTTATTATTTTAACAGGATATGTAAAAGCTTTGTAAAAAATAAAACATATTTGGTGATTATGTGTCGGTTAAAAAATCTTTAAAGCAAAGGTATTTGTCATCTGCCTTTATTCTTCTTTTATCAACAGTTGTTGTTAAGCTGATAAGTGCGTTTTATAAAATCCCCCTCACAGGCTTTATCGGTGCCGAGGGCAGGGGTTATTTTTCAATTGCTTATAATTTATGTATGCCCATTCACGCGCTTACAATGGGTGCTTTTCCTCTTGCACTGACAAAGCTTGTGAGCAGCTATGAGGCAAAGGGTGATTATGAAAAAATCAAAGCATTGCGTTTTGCATCAAAACGGTTATTCCTGATTGTCGGTCTTATAGGTCTGTCTGTGATGCTTGTTTTTGCAAAGCCTTATGCTGAGCTTATATCCTCTGCGCCTAAGAGCATTTATACAATTCTGGCACTGGCACCATCGGTGTTTTTCTGCTGTCTTGGTGCAGCACACCGAGGCTTTGCAGAGGGCTATCTTGATATGAAGCCCACTGCCGTCAGTCAGCTTCTGGAGGCATTGTTCAAGCTGGTTTTCGGTCTGCTTTTTGCACGGTATTCCATGAGCTGGCTCTATGAGCAGTATATACTTAAGGGTTCGGTATTAGGTATGACTGTATCGGGAGAGCAGGAGGCTCTTTCTGGCATTTATCCCTTAACCTCGGCGGCAGCAATGCTTGGTGTTACCCTTGGAAGCATTGCGGCATATCTGTTTGTGATGATATATACCCGGTCAAAATACCCTGTTTCACCTGTGGACAGAAAGGATATTAAGCTGGCGTATAATGAATTGCTTACCTTCAGTACCGCACTGATTGGTGCAACTGTTATTTCAAGCATTTCAAATTTTGTTGATACATCAAGCATTCAGTATTGTCTGTCACTTTGTGATGCCGACAAGCTTGCCGTTATATATAATTATAACGGCAATGATGTTTACACATATGTTTTCGGAATATTCGCCACAGTTCTTGATTTCAAAAATTTAGTGCCTGCTATTGTTATGGTGCTTGGCGTTACGGCTGTGCCTGCTGTCAGTACAGCTTATGAAAACAGTAACGGAAAATTTTCATCTCTGCTTACAAGTATATTCAAATATGCCGTTGTTCTGTCGGTGGCAGGCGGATTGATATTATCAGTTTTCAGTAAAGAAATTCTCAGTGTTTTTTACAGTAATTCAAATTCCGATATTGTTGATAACGGCAGCTTTCTGCTGAAAATTATGGGTATATTTATTTTACCCTGTGCACTTGCAACCGTAACGGTTTACACAACGCAGGCACTGGGTTTTGCTAAATCCACAATACCTGCCTTTATTATTTCCTGTGTACTTCGGCTTGCAATTAATTTCGCATTCATTCCTGATTCAAAATACAATGTTCTTGCTGCCGCAATATCAAACGCAGCGGGCTTTCTGGTTGTAGTGGTTATGAATCTGATAACAATACGCAAAAAGACGAATGCACGGTTCTCCTGCCTTGGTATATTCATAAAGCCTGTCATATGCGGAATAATTACATATGTTGCCATAAGCTATGCAAAGCTCAGCGTTTCAATGAATTTACCCAAGCTGATTATGATGATGGCTTTTTGTATGCTTATGTATCTGTTTTTGCTTGTGATTACCTGCACAATAAGATTAAAAAGCAGAGATTAGTGAAGAAAATCATTGCATAAGTGTAAATTTTTCTTTAAATACTTGAAATTTCCTGCTGTTTATAGTATGATTGCCATAGACAAGTTAATCGAAAGTGAGTAAGTATTAATGGCTGTGGATTTTGAATTTAAAGAAAAATATGATGTCAATGATCTTTTAACTATTATTACTGCTCTAAGATCTCCGGACGGATGTCCATGGGACAGGGCACAGACCCATACCTCAATAAAAAAGAATTTTATAGAGGAAACCTATGAGGTAATCGAGGCTATTAATCAAAACAGCACCGAAGGACTTCGTGAGGAGCTGGGGGATGTTCTGCTGCAGATAGTTCTTCATACCGAAATGGAGAGGGAACAGAATAACTTTGATTTTGATGATGTCTGTAATGATTTGTGTCAGAAGCTTGTTGTTCGTCATCCTCATGTTTTCGGTGAGGTTAAAGCAGATAATGAGGCAGAGGCTCTGCTGAGTTGGGATAATGCCAAGGCAAAAACCAAGGGCGTTAAAAGACAGAGTGAAACGATGGACAGCATTCCCAGAGAACTGCCGGCTTTAATGCGAGCACAGAAGGTTCAGTCAAGGGCAGCAAAGGTTGGCTTTGACTGGCGGGATTCAGATGGTGCTTTCGGCAAAATTTCGGAGGAGATTAACGAGTTACAATCAGCTATTGTTCAAGGTGATAAGGCTCATATTGCTGAGGAATTCGGTGATTTGCTGTTTTCCTGTGTAAATGTTTCAAGATTTATTGATGTTGACAGTGAGGAATGTCTGACTGCCGCAACAGATAAATTTATAAGCCGCTTTAAGCTTGTTGAACAGCTTGCGGAAGAAAAAGGCATTTTGATGAAAAACTCATCAATTGAAGAGCTTGATTTGCTTTGGGATAGATCAAAAGAAATTATGGCTGAAAAAGCCAAAACGGAGGAAATTTAAATGAATAAAACAGAACTCGTTGCAGCAGTAGCTGCAAAGGCAGAACTTTCAAAGAAGGATGCAGAGGCTGCAGTAGCTGCAGTTTTCGATTCAGTAAAGGATGCTCTTGCTGACGGTGACAAGGTTGCTCTCGTTGGTTTCGGTACATTCTCAATCAAAGAGCGTGCAGCTCGTACAGGTTTAAACCCACGCACTAAGGAAACAATCGAAATTCCTGCTGCTAAGGTTCCTACCTTCAAGGCTGGTGCAGCTCTTAAGGATGCAGTTAAATAATTTCCCTTTAAGGCATCACAAAAATGTGGTGCCTTAATTTTTTGTGAGGTGCAGTTATATATGAGATTGGACAAATATTTAAAGGTTTCACGCATTATCAAACGCAGAACGGTTGCAAACGAAGCCTGTGATGCCGGTAAGGTTGAGGTTAACGATAAAATTGCAAGGGCATCATATGATGTTAAGGTGGGGGATGTTATAAAAATTTCTCTCGGTGCAAATGTGAGAAGCTATCGGGTGCTGGCAGTAAATGAGCATGCATTAAAGGAAGATGCAATGAAAATGTATGAGCAGTTATAATAAATGAGAAATCATCTGCATATTTTATAGCAGGTGATTTTTTTATGGATTTAACAGCACAGCATTCAATTCATCTTGATAACAGAGAAAATCTCAGCATAACAGGAGTTACCGATGTTGACGAATTCAATGAGCAGGAAATATTGGTTATCTGCGAGAGTGATGAATTGACAATAAAGGGTGAGCTTCTGCATATTGAGGAGCTGAGCATTGACACGGGCAATCTGATTGTAAGCGGAAAAATCAATTCACTCAGTTACAGTGAAAAGGTTTCAGGCAATTCAATCATAAAAAGGCTTTTCGGTGGCTGAGAATATTTTTTATGCTGTGCTTACAGGCGGAGCACTGGGCTT
This sequence comes from Ruminococcaceae bacterium UBA7101, assembly GCA_002493325.1. Lineage (GTDB taxonomy): Bacteria > Bacillota > Clostridia > Oscillospirales > Acutalibacteraceae > Eubacterium_R. Next base: position 89,624 of record DKYL01000091.1, on the reverse strand, counting down.
GCTTTTTGATTTTCTAAGACTGCCAAGGCTGATTTTTAATGATAAGTTTTTCTTTGATTTTCTTTTCTGGATAGTCAGTGCTTTCACAGTGTTCTGCTATCTTCTGATTTTCAACAACGGCAGTATAAGAATGATTTATCTGCTTTTTATTCTGCTTGGTTTTCTGCTTGTGCTTTTCACCCTTGGCTATGTAACAAAGCCGCTTCATATTGCAATTGCCAAAAAGCTGAAAAAATGGGCGAAAAGTTTCAAAAAAGTGTTGCAAAAGCTATATAATATATTATATAATATAAAAGCGAATATAGAGACTTTGATGAAAAAGAAGTTTAAGGGTGGTAAAAATGGTAAAGGAAGCAGGAAAGAAGAGTAAATCCTTTAAGGTGTTTCTTTCAAACAAAAAGAATATTCCTATGCTTATCGTTTCTTTGTGTCTGGTAATTGCTTTTCTCTTTTTCGGTGTAACAATGGTTAATCAGAATGCCGACATCAGCCGACTTGAAAGACAGAGAGATGAAATTGCCGTTAAGGTTGATGATCAGGTTAAAACAAACGAAGAGCTTCAGGCAGTGCTTGATAATGAGAATAAAGACGATTACATAGAGCAAAAGGCCCGTGAAAAGGGTTATGTAAAATCGAACGAAATCGTGTTTTACGATATTTCTGCCGGTGAATAAAAAATAAAGACCAAGTACTTTTAACTTGGTCTTTTTTCTATAAGAGGTGTATAAATGAGAGAGATTAATGCAAGTGAAATCACAGCCGCTGTTAAGGAACTTGTTATTAAGGCGAACAAAATTCTGCCTGATGATTTGGTTGACTGTATCGGCTGCTGCAGGAAAAACGAGAATAATCAGATTGCCAAATCCATACTCGGTGATCTGGAAGAAAATATTAATGCTGCTAAGGAGCTTGATATACCTATCTGTCAGGATACAGGTATGGCTGTTATCTTTGCAAATGTGGGACAAGATGTACACATCACAAACGGCTCTTTTGAGGATGCCGTGAATGAGGGTGTAAGTCAGGGCTATGTTGACGGACTCCTTAGAAAATCCGTGGTTGCAGACCCTTTTAAAAACAGAGTGAACACCAATGATAATACCCCTGCAATTATTCACACAAGAATTGTAGAGGGTGATAAAATTGAAATCACTGCAGCACCAAAGGGCTTTGGCAGTGAAAATATGAGCAGGCTCAAGATGTTCACCCCCTCTGCAAAAAGAGAGGATATTCTTGACTTTATCGTTGACAGTGTTAAAACAGCCGGCTCAAATCCCTGCCCTCCTGTAGTTATCGGTGTGGGCATCGGCGGTGATTTTGAATACAGTGCAGTCCTTGCGAAAAAAGCACTGTGCAGAAATGTGTCTGAGCGAAACAGTGACAGCTTTTATGCTGATATGGAGCAGGAACTTCTTGAAAAAATCAATGCTCTTGATATTGGTCCTCAGGGCTTTGGCGGAAAGACAACAGCACTGTGTGTTAATATTGAAACGTATCCCACACATATTGCAGGTCTTCCTGTTGCCGTTAACGTCGGCTGTCACGTTACAAGACACGCAAGTAAAATCATTTAAAGGAATTTTATTTATGTATATTCAGATGGTTGCACCCTGCCTTTTAGGTTTGGAAGGCTTGGTAAGCGATGATTTAAAAAATATGGAGGCACAGAATGTCTGTGCCGAAAACGGCAGAGTGTTTTTTGAGGGTGACTCAAATATTCTTGCCCGTGCAAATATCAACAGCCGTTATGCGGAAAGAATTTTAATTGTTCTTGACAGATTCAAGGCAGTGACCTTTGAGGAGCTTTTTCAGGGTGTTAAAAATCTGCCCTGGTCCGAGTTTATCGGTTCGGCTGATACGTTCCCCGTGAAAGGCTACAGTATCAACTCCGTTCTTCACTCCGTGCCCGATTGCCAGAAAATAATTAAAAAAGCAGTTGTGGAATCGCTCAAAGCTGATTATAATATGACCTGGTTTGAGGAAAGCGGTCCTGTTCACCAAATCCAGTTTTCCATTATGAAGGACGAGGTTACCGTAATGCTTGACACAACGGGCAGGGGACTTCATAAACGTGGTTACAGACCTGAAAGCAATGACGCTCCGATAAGGGAAACACTGGCAGCAGCTATGTGCAGCCTTTCAAGGCTCAGGCATTATCACACCCTTTATGACCCTTGCTGCGGCAGCGGTACAATATTGATTGAGGGTGCTATGCTTGCACATAACATTGCACCCGGTATTAACCGCAACTTTGAATGTGACAGGTGGGGACTCCTCCCTGAAAGTGCGTGGAAGCAGGAGCGTGAACGCTGTCACGATATTATCAAGACAGATACCGATTTTACAGCCTTCGGCAGTGATATTGACCCTAAGGCGCTGGAGCTTACAATGATGAATGCCAAAAGAATAAAAGTGGACAAATTCTTAAAGCTCAGCGAAAAGGATATTAAATTCTTCGAGCCAACCACGGAGCGCGGCACACTCATAACAAATCCGCCCTATGGTGAAAGAATGCTTGATATTAAAGAGGCAGAAAAAATTTACCGCATAATGGGCGAAAAGTTTGTTGCAAAAAGAGGCTGGTCTTACGGAATTATTTCTCCCGACGAGGAGTTTGAAAAGGTTTTCGGCAGGAAGGCTGATAAAAGAAGAAAGCTTTATAACGGTATGATTAAATGCCAGTATTATATGTACTTTAAATAATGCAGGAGGTTTTGTTTATGACCTATAAGGATAAATACAAGCAGTGGCTTGATTTTGCTGATGAAGCTACAAAAGCAGAGCTTGAAGCACTGACCGATGAAAAGGAAATAGAGGACAGATTTTATAAGGACTTAGCCTTTGGCACAGGCGGACTCCGCGGTGTTATGGGTGCAGGCTCAAACCGTATGAACAAATATACTGTGGGCAAGGCAACGCTTGGTCTTGCAAGGTATTTAAAGAGCAAAGACAGCGGTGACATTTCTGTTGCAATTGCTTATGACACCCGTAACAATTCGCAATATTTTGCAAAGACAGCAGCAGGTGTTTTTGCATCACAGGGCATTAAGGTGTTTATTTATGAAATGGTTGTGCCTGTTCCTGTGCTGTCCTTTACAATACATTATTTAAACTGCACTGCAGGCGTTATGCTCACTGCTTCACATAACCCAAAGGAGTATAACGGCTATAAGGTTTATGACAGCAAGGGCTGTCAGTTCTGTACAGAGGATGCCAAAAATGCAATTGGTTTCATTAATGATATTAACGATTATTCCGCAATTCCGTTTATGGAAGACAGCGACCTGATTACATATATCGGTGAAAAGGAGCTTTCAGCATTTTTAGCTGAGGTTAAAAAGCAGTCGCTTTATGAAGAAAAGAGTGATTTGAAAATCGTTTATACACCGCTTCACGGCACAGGCAATATTCCTGTTCGCAGAATGTTAGAGGGTATGGACGTTACAATTGTTAAGGAGCAGGAGCTGCCTGACGGTAATTTCTCTACAGTCCGTTCACCCAATCCTGAGGAAAAGGATGCTTTGACCCTTGCGATTGAAAAGGCTAAGGAAATCGGCGCAGATCTTGTTCTCGGTACGGACCCCGACTGCGATCGAGTGGGCATTGCCGTTAAGAATGGTGATGAGTATGTGCTCTTTACAGGCAATCAGACAGGTGCACTGCTTGTTAAGTTTGTTCTCACAATGAAAAAAGCAACGCTTAACGAAAAATCAACACTTGTTAAAACAATCGTTACCTCAGAGCTTGGCGCAGACATCGGCAAAAAGTTTGGCTTGCAGATAGAGGAAACCTTAACAGGCTTTAAATATATCGGCGACAAGATTAATAAGTATGAAGAAAGCGGCGAGCAGGAGTTTGTTATCGGCTATGAGGAAAGCTACGGTTACCTTGTAGGTACTCACGCAAGGGATAAGGATGCCGTTGTGTCCTCTATGCTTATCTGCCAGATGGCGGCATGGTATAAAAATCAGGGCAAAACGCTTGTTGACGGTCTTAATGAAATCTATGACGAATACGGCTATTACCTTGATTATCTTGACAGCTTTGTGTTGAATGGCAAGGATGGTGCCGAGAAAATTCAGTCACTTATGACCTATTTCAGAAATAAGGGTAAGGCACTCTTTGACGGTATTGATAAAATTATTGATTTTTCAGAGGGTATTCGTGATTTGCCTAAGGAAAATGTGCTTAAATATATCTGGAATGACGGCTCCTGGATGGCAGTAAGACCATCGGGAACAGAGCCGAAAATCAAGGTTTATTATTCCATTGTTGACCCTGTTAAGGATAATGCCAGGGCAAGACTTGAAAATATCAGAGAAACAATTAAGGAAATCATCAATGGCTAATGTTGTTTTGAATCCTGCCTCAATCGGCAGTGTAAAGCTTAAAAACAGAATCATCCGTTCAGCTACACACGACGGCTTGGCTGACGAAAAGGGTGCACCTGCCCCAAAGCTTATCAGCAAATACGTCAATCTTGCTAAGAATGATGTGGGCTGTATTATCACAGGCTATGCGGCTGTCAGTGCAAACGGTATGTCACCGTATCCGAGAATGCTCAGGGCAGACAGTGATGAGCTGATAGCTGATTACAAAAAGCTGACCGATGCCGTGCACGAGTATGGCACACCCATTATTTTTCAGCTTGCACACTGCGGCAGACAGACCTCATCAAAGGCAATCGGTATGCAGAAGGTTGCACCTACCGCAAAGCGTCATTTGTTCTATCCTGATAAAGCCAAAAGGCTCAATGAAAAAGAAATTTATGATATTATCTATGATTTTCTGCATGCAGCCAAAAGGGCAGAGAAAGCAGGCTTTGACGGTGTTCAGCTTCACTGCGGTCACGGTTATCTGCTCCATGATTTCTTATCTCCGTATGGTAATCAGAGAACAGACAAATGGGGCGCTACTCTTGAAAACAGATGCAGAATTGTCTGCGAAATTATAAAAAAGATTAAAACAGAAACAAGCCTTCCTGTTTGGATAAAGTTCTCTGCAACCGATAACCGCAGGGGCGGTATGACGATTGAGGATAGTATTCAGGCGGCAAAGCTTTTTGAAGAGAGCGGCTGTGACTGTATCGAGGTTTCCTGCGGTACGGTTGAGGACGGAATGAACACAATGCGAAGCCGTCTTATGCCTATGGAGGCTGTGTTTAAATATAAAGAGCCCTGTGCCTCCTTTCCGAAAGCATTAAGCAGGATTGCCCTTGCAGGTGCGAATCTGGTGAACCCGCTTATCAAACAGCCAACACCGCTTGAAAATTTCAATGTTGACAGTGCCGATAAAATAAAGGCAGCCGTTTCAATACCGATTATTGTTGTTGGCGGCATACATAGGTTAAGCGATATGGAAAATATAATCACAAGCGGCAGGGCTGATTTTGTTTCTATGTGCAGACCCTTTATCTGCGAGCCGAATTTGGTCAGAAAATTCAAGGACGGCACACAGACGGAGGCAAAGTGCGTGATGTGCAACTACTGCGGTCTTGTGATTGAAAAGGAAAGCACCAAATGCCTTATGGGCAAAATTAAATGAGTATAACGGAGAATGAGTTATGAATAAGGTTCAGACTTATGTAGAAAATATTTTGCAGCCAAAGCTTCAGGGCGACGGCGGCTGGGTTGAATTTGTTTCACTTGAGGGCATCGAGCTTACCCTCATTTTCAGAGGTGAGTGTTCCAAATGCCTGATACTTAACCGTTGCACGGATTGGATTGAGGAGCAAATCAAGAAGGATTTAAATAAAACTGTTAAGGTAACTGCAATCCGCAAAAAGCCTTATTTTCAGGATATGTAAGGAGTGTGAACTATGGCACATATTAAGGTTGTCAGACGCTCAATGCGTCCCGAGGAGTGGACCGATTTAAGATTCGGTTGGCTCAAAAGATATATTTATGACAACAAGTGGGAGATTAAAAATCTTCAGATTCGTGATGCACGTCAGGTCAGCGAAATGGAATTTGACTACTACAGTGAGGATTACAGACCGCTTAATAAGGGCGATATGTATTTCACTCCCGACGGCACGGCATTTATAAAAGCAGATGTTGATATTCCTGCTGATCTGCAGGGTAAGGAGCTGTGGTTTTCGCTTAAAACCGCTGCTGAAATCTGCGTTAAGGTTAATGGCAAATATGTTGGCGGTGTTGACCCGAACAGAGAGCGTATGCTCCTTTCACCCTATATCAATGATAAGGAAACCCTTCATTTTGATATGATGGGCTATAACCGTTCAAAGCCTGACGATGAGCGTAATCCTGAAAGCCTTTCTGTTCGTGGCTGCCGTCAGATTTTTGAGGGCGCTTATATCTGCACCGTTAATCACGCCGTGCAGGATTTGGTTTGGGATTTTGAGCTTCTACTTGATGTTGCAAAAAGTGATTTGTTTAATGAGGATTACCGCAATTTCCTCAATAAAGAGCTTAATAACGCTATGAACTTAATCGACTTTGACAGCGACGAGCTGACAGGTGTTGCGGAATGTCAGCAGTATCTGAACGATGTTGTGTTTGCGAACGATAACTATAAAGGTAACGGTGATGTGGCTCTGATTGCCCATTCACACCTTGACATTGCTTACTATTGGCGCAGAATACACGCTGTTCAGAAGAATTTAAGAACCGTGCTTATTCAGCTTCGTTTAATGGATAAATACCCCGATTTCAAATATACACATACACAGCCGTATGTTTATGAAACACTTGAAAAGTATTATCCCGAGGTCTTTGAGGAGTTAAAGGAAAAGGTTGCAAAGGGTCAGTTTGAGCCTGTGGGTGCAATGTATGTTGAGCCTGATTGTAATGTTCCGAGTGCTGAGAGCCTTATTCGTCAGTGCCTTTACGGTCAGCAGACCTATAAGCGTATGTTCGGCAAAACCGTCAATAATGCGTGGCTGCCCGATGTTTTCGGCAATAGCTGGATATTACCGCAGATTCTGAAAAAGAGCGGTGTTGAATATTTTGTTTCTAACAAAATTTCCACCTGGAATGATACCAATAGATTCCCCCATAATAACTTTATCTGGCGAGGTATTGACGGCTCAGATATTTTAGCCTGTGTGCCTCCGACACACTTTATCACTTGGAATATGCCTTCACAGATTCAGGAAAACTGGGAGGCTTATATTGACAAGGACAGCGGCGGACAGACTATGAATATGTTCGGATACGGTGACGGCGGCTCAGGCTGTACTGAGGAAATGATTGAGCTTATGCACCGTTTTGAAAAGCTGTCTGTTATGCCGAAGTGTGAGCATATGGGCGGTGCTGAATTTTTAGAAAGAAATCTTAAAAATAATGACAGCCTTGAAACCTGGGACGGCGAGCTTTATTTGGAGATGCACCGCGGCACATTTACCACAAAATCAAATATGAAACGTGAAAACCGTCAGATTGAGTATAAGCTGAGAACAGCAGAAATGCTGTCCGTTCTCCGTGGCGAGGATAACACCGCAGAGCTTACAGATATTTATAAAAAGCTGCTCATTAACCAGTTCCACGATATACTGCCGGGCTCTCATATTCACCCTGTTTATGAGGATGCTATGGCGGACTATGATGATATTAATAAGCGTCTTGATACCATGATCGGCACAGGTACAAAGTATTTCAACACACTTAACTTTACCCGTGATGCATTAACCTTTGTGCCGAACAAAAAAGGTACTGCAACACGCTATGGTGTCAAGGGTAACTGGATTATTCCTAACATCCCTGCACTTTCATCTGCTTCACTGAGAGCAACCTCCTATAAGAAAGAGTGGCTTACTGTGGGTGACACTGTTGAAACACCATTCTATTCCGTTCAGTTTCATGCAGACGGCTCAATCGCATCACTCTTTGATAAGGAGCTTGAAAGGGAGTGGGCAGACGGTGATTTCAATAAGCTGAAAATCTATACCGACAACCCGGGCAACTATGATGCCTGGGATATTCTCCCGGACTATAAAGATAAGCAGATTGAAATTAAGGTGACAGAGCCTCTTGCACTCTGTGAGCAGGACGGCGAAAGTGCAACCTTCAAAACTGTCCTTTCCACCGAAAAGTCAACATGGACAATGCTTATCCGTCTGTTCAGAAGAAGCAGGGGAATTGAGGTTGAAAATATTGTTGACTGGAACGAAAAGCATAAGCTTGCCAAGGCTGAATTTGGTTGTAATGTTTTGACAAGAAAGGCGCTTTGCGATACATCTGCAGGCTTTATTGAGCGTGATACGCACAAAAATACAACCTGGCAGCAGGCAAGGTTTGAAACCTGTCACCATAAGTGGGCAGACCTTGCTGAAACTGACGGCGGTGTAGCTATTATCAATGACGGAAAATACGGTATCGGCTTTGATAACAATGTTATGTCACTTTCACTTCTTCGTGCTACCATCAGACCTGATGTTACAAGTGATATGGGTATGCACAATTTCTGTTATATGATTATGCCGCATCGTAATGATGCTGTTCAGGCAGGCATTAACAATATCGCTTTTCAGTATAATGTACCGCTTGTTAAGGCAGATGCACAATATAACGGCAACACCTTTGCACCGCTTTATCTTCAGGCAATGAAGAAGGCAGAGGACAGCGATATGACTGTTATCCGTCTTAGTGAGCAGGACGGAAAGCGCGGCAGAATTAAGCTTGATAAAAAGGTTAAGCTCCTTAATATGCTTGAAGAGCTTGAGGGCGAAACCGATGTTATTGAATACAAGCCGTTTGAAATCATTACAATAGGGGTGGAATAATGACCATACAGCAGATAATTATAATAGCAGTTGTTCTGGTTGTTCTCGGTGTGGTTATTTTTCCTTTGATTAACCGCCGTTCATTCAGAAATCTTCCCCCTGACCAGCAAATCAGAATTTTGATGAAAGAGGCTAAGGGCTTAGCCTATTTTAAAAATGTGTCAAAGGGCAGTACGGGTATTCTTTATTTTGTTAAGAATAAGCGTAAAATCCTTGCTTTCCCTTGGGTGCTCAGTGACGGGAAAATGCTTTGTACCCGTAAGAATCCTTTTGAACGCTGGGATTATCCCGAGGAAAAAGAGCTGATTAATGATGACGAGCTGAAACAGCTTGCTGAGGAGCTTGAGAAATTCAATAAGAAAAATCCGGTTAAAATTGTGTTTAAATAAATATATCAGACAGAGATTTCATTTTGAAATCTCTGTTTTTTTGCATAAGGCTTTATAGATGAAATAGAAAAATTTATGAAAAATAATAATTAATTATTGACAAACGATAATTATTGAATATAATGGAAGTCAAAGGAGTGATGTTTATGTATCAAAATAAATCAGTTGATATTCTTAAAGTAATCATAAAAATCTGTTACATACTGCTTGCTGCGGTTGTATTTGTTATGTGGTTCATTACAACAGGAACAATTACCTGGGACGGAGATAGCTTTAAGCTTATTGAGGAGTTTCAGATCAGGCTTTTATCCTTTCCGTTTTATGCCGTTGTGCCGGCAGGCTATGCGGCACTTGTCTGCATTGATAAGCTGCTTACAAATATAAAAAAGGATTTGGTGTTTGAGGCTGCAACATTAAAGTATCTGAATATAATCAGCTATGCCTGTGTCTATGCTTCTGTTGTGGGCATTGTGTCCGTTGTAATCAGTCTGGTATCCGATGTCTATGATTTTATCATCGTGTTTTCTCTGCTTTCACTGGGTGAGCTTTTTATGGCAATTGTTCTGCAGGTTATTAAGCAGGTGTTCAGAAAAGCAATTGATATCAAGGAAGAAAATGAACTGACAATATAGGAGGGCATATGGCGATTATAGTTAATCTTGATGTTATGCTTGCAAAACGAAAAATGTCCTCGCTGGAGCTGGCTAACAAAATCGGAATTACGCAGGCTAATTTATCAATACTTAAAACGGGCAAGGCAAAGGCAATTCGCTTTTCAACGCTTGAGGCAATTTGCAGAGAGCTTGACTGCCAGCCCGGTGATATTCTTGAATTTACAGAGGAGTAGTTGTTATGGATAACAATGATAAATACTATTATTATAATCCTGCACAGGATGCAGTGCTTCTACCGACGCCTGCACCGCAGATAACTAAGTCGTGCAAGGCTTCCTTCAATTTCACAAAGAAGGATAAAATATTTACCGCTTTGTTTTTTGCTCTCAGTATCATAATGGTTGATTTTGTAATGCTCCACGGTTTTAACTTTGGCTTTACAATTTCGTTTGTTCTGATGTTTATGGTTTCAACTGTCTATCTGTTTAAGAAAGAAAATAAGGTGTCACTTTTTAGTATTATCAGCGGCATATTATCACTGGCAGGGTCAGTTACCTTTACACTGTATCACGATTATTTTGTAAATGCTGTTATGCTGCTTTTGATATTTGGTCTGTTCACTATTTACGTGTGCGGTCTGAGCAATACCTTTACCTACAAAGAGGGCAGTGTCAAAATATGCATCGATATGCTTGACGGTATATTTTTCAGCCCTGAGCATTATGGTGACATCCGCAGGGCAGTTTCGTCATCCCATTCAAAAAGCAGGAATGTAAAAAGCATAGTGCTGGGACTTGTTATTTCGGTTCCTGTTCTGATTGTGGTTGTCCCTCTTCTTGCCAGCAGTGACGCTGCCTTCAGCGGTCTGCTTTCCGTAACCTTTAAAAATATCGGCATATATGTTGCCGAGCTTTTTGTGGCAGCAGCGGCAGCGGCATATATGATTCCATACTTTATTGTAAAGCATAAAAGACTCGGTGTACGAGAGGTGAAACAAAGGTCTTTTAACGGTGTCGTTTCCTCCTCACTGACTGCAACCTTTTTGAGTGTGATTTCAGTTACCTATCTGGTTTATCTGTTTTCACAGCTTGCTTATTTCTTTTCAGCCTTTTCAGGCTTTCTGCCTGAGGGGTATGCATTTACGGAAAGCGAGTATGCCAGACGCGGCTTTTTTGAGATGTTTGCAATCTGCGTTATCAATTTCATTATCATAACACTTGCAGGCATTCTCTCCAAAAAGAATGAAAAGGGCAGAATACCATTGTCTGTAAAGGCTCTTTCAGTTTTCATCATTCTTTTTTCTACTCTGCTTCTTGTAACTGCTATGGCGAAAATGAAGCTGAATATTGAAAATTTCGGTTTAAGCAAAAACCGTGTTATGGTTTCAATATTTATGATTATGATGATTGTGTCCATTGTATTTTATGTTATCCACATTTTTGTTCCTAAGTTTGGATATATGCAGGGTATTGTTGTTATCTGCAGTGCGGTATTCATTTCTCTTGCTTTCTGCAATATTGATGCAGGTATTGCAAAGTATAATACGGAAAAATATCTTTCAGGCGAGCTGAAAAGTGTTGATGTGGATTACCTTTATTCGCTGAGTGACAGTGCTTACCCTTATATTCTTGAACTGGCAGATGCTGACGATCACCTTGTGACAAAGGAGGTTAAGCACGCAGTGGGAAAAATGCTTTACAGTGATTATGCCGATTATTCCAATATTGATTTTGTAGATAATTATACGTCTGAACTGAAATGGTCGCCGTCAAAGGATTTCCGTGAATTTAATCTTGCAGTAAATCATTCGTCAAAGGCGGCTGTTGCTTACTATAATTCAATGGATAAGGATGAGAGAAGCAGCCTTGTTCATCAGTATACAATTGATGAGGATGATTACTATTCTTATGATTCTGCCGATGATTTCTATTACAAGTATGATGATAACGGTAACTGCAATAAGTACAGCTATAACGAGAAAAGCGGAAAATATGAATATATGGGTGTAATCGATAATCCTGAGGAATGGTTGTAAAAACTGAATAAATTATAAAAAATGCACTTGACAAATGTGGTCGGTTGTTATAGACTAAAGGTGAGGTTTATAATAATAGACCAAATTTGGAGGTGCATTTTTTTATGGAGCTTAAGCTATGTGAAAGTGATTTCAGATTTATGTGTGTGGTGTGGGAGTATGAACCACTCAGCTCAGGGGAGCTGGTTAAGCTGTGCAATGAAAGGCTGGGCTGGAAAAAGTCTACCACCTACACAACCTTAAAAAAGCTGTGCGGCAAGGGCTTTGCACAGAATGTGGATACCATTGTAACCTCTCTTGTGGAAAAGGAAAAGGTGCAGTCCTATGCAAGCGAGCATTTTATTGAAAGCTCCTTTGGCGGCTCTTTGCCGGGCTTTTTGGTATCCTTTTTAAACGGCAGAAAAATTAATGACAGTGAGGCAGAGGAGTTAAAAAGGCTGATTGACGAACATAAGGAGGGATGAGTATGAATACTTTGTTCAATACAATAATCAATATGAGCATAACAGGCTCGGTTGTTATTGCGGCAGTGATAATTATAAGATTTCTTTTGAAAAAGCTGCCTAAAAAATATTCATATCTCCTGTGGAGCGTTGTGGCTTTCAGGCTTTGTGTGCCTGTTTCCTTTGAGTCAATTATCAGTATTTTTCAGTTTAAGCCTCTGCAGGCTCATCCCAAAAATGCGGTTTCCGAAAGCGGCGTAATGCCTTATGTTCCTATGCCTGAGCCGAAAACCGCACCCTTGCCGCAAATGACAGCACCGCCGCAGGGCGGTTCAAATATAGCTGAAATGGCAGAGGTGCAGCAGACTGTAACCATAACAGATGTTCTGCCCTATGTGTGGCTGGCAGGTGTTGTGCTGTTTGCTCTTTGGGGAATCGTATCTTATATAAGATTTAACGGGTTTTTATCGTCTTCTGTTAAATATATTGATAATATTTATCAGAGTGACCGAATTGAAACACCGCTGATTTTCGGTATTATAAAGCCTAAAATCTATATTCCGTTTCAAATGAATACTGAATATTTCAGTTATGTTATTGCACACGAAAGGTATCATATCAAAAGATGTGATTATCTGGTAAAGCTTTTTGCCTTTTTTGTTCTTGCGCTTCACTGGTTCAATCCGCTGTGCTATCTTGCCTTTTATTTAATGAGCAAGGATATGGAAATGAGCTGTGACGAAAAGGTGCTTGGCAGCAGTGAAAATGTTAAAAAGAACTATTCCTATGCACTGCTTTCTTTTGCAACAGATAAAAAATTCCCTGCACCTACGCCGATTTGTTTTGGCGAGGGCTCAGTGAAGAGCAGAATAAAAAATATTCTGAAATTTAAAAAGCCAAAGCTTGCTGTGTCAGTTATTGCCGTGCTGCTTTGCGGTTTGGTGCTTGTGTCCTGTGCGGCAAATCCAAAATCAGACAATGCATTGATAAAGGAGCCGGAGAATAACAGCTTTGAAAGTACAGAAAATGAAAAGCTGAAGGATAAGGATTATCTGACATCGTTTGCCACACTCAGTAAAAATCAGCGTGACTATATTGATGAATTATTTATTTCATTGGAAAATCCTGATGACGCATTGCTTAAAGCATCCTCAAATCCCGGTGATTATATTGCTCGTAATAAGGAAACGTATAATACCCTTGTTGATGGCGGAATTTATACAATGCAGTATATTGTTGATGAATTTTCCAAGGGTGGACAGACGGGCTTGAAGGGTCATCTGATGCGCAGTGTTATGGATAAAATTATCGGCGGTGAAGCACTTAAGCTTTATGCTGAAACAGGGCAGGAATATTTTGATGCATGGGCAAAGCATACCAATAGTATATTTTCTCAAAGCAGTGCCGAGGATGTTGAGATTATGAAGCAGACCTGTCCTTACGGCTACTGGTATTATACAAATTACCGTACAATGACTGTTGCAGATGGCTTTGAGCCATTCAGTATTACGAATAGTGAATTGTTTATATTAAGTAAATACGGCGATGTTCTTAAGTTTGATGACGCAACGGAATTTCTCTGTGATGATGAAATAACTTGCTCATATTTTGGCAGATATTTTGATTTATACAAATCGGATTCCGATATGTCCCTATGTGCATTTATTGGGGATCAGCTCTATTTCAGAAATATTGAAAATAATATTCTCTACCGTATGCCGATAAAATTTTACGGTTCAGGTGGTGTGAAGGCAGAGGTACCTGTTCCTGTATGTGATATAGGCTACACCAGAATTTGTGATGCAGGTGATGATGTTATAACAATCTGTGACGGCAGTGACTATTATGATATTCATACCAAAAACGGAGGAATATCAAAATCCGATTTCAACAGTATTGTTTCATTGGAAGGTACGGTTTCTTATGCAGGCATCAGCAGGGAAGAGGCAATTGAAAAAGCAAAAACAATGGCAGTGGATATAAATAATTATATTTATACTGAATCTGATTTCCCCGACAATCCCGACCCGTTTACAGAGGTTATAAGCTGTGAGCTGATTTCAAAGCCTGATATGTACGGCTATGTTGATATTGATGATGCATACTTTGTATTCCCAAGACCAAATTACGGCTGGAGAGTACAGCTAAAAAATAATAGCTATTATGCAACTGTTTTAATTCCGTTAGATGAAGACATTGCAGGTGGCTGTAAATTGGAAAAATAGAATAGCTAAACAAAAAGGCGCAGAAAATCGTAATGATTTCCTGTGCCTTTTTTACTTTAAAAATTATTTGTTTTTTTCTTCTGCAGAACGTTTTTCAACAATGAAATTATGTACCTTATCCGCAAGCTCGCCGTGTATTTTGAATTTAGCTGAAAATACAATGAGAGAAATTATCATAAGAACAGGGGGGATTGCAAAGGCGATAATACCGATTGCTGTTTTCGTTGACTCATTGACAGCACCGCCTGTAATCTGCTCGTTGTAGCCCATAACCTTTAAACCGCCGAACAGAATGATTGTCTGAACGGTGTATGCAAGCTTCTGTAAAAAGCCTTTCATGGAAAAGGTGATTGACTCGTTTCTTTCACCTGTTTTGTATTCGCCGTAGTCCACTATGTCAGCAAGGAAAATTGTCTGTGCAACAAACATTGACGCAATACCGATTGAAGCTAAAATGTAGCTGATGTCCAATGCTATTGTTATTTTAAGAATAGGACCGAACAGGAACATTAATGCATATCCCACAATCGTCATAATTATTGAGAACTGATAAATGTTTCTTTTGCTCATTTTCTTTGACAGTACGGGAATCACCAGCAGACCCAGTACAGAGCCCACAGCACCGATTGTTGCAAACAGGCTTTGTGCCTCAGGCTTGCCGAGAACATCGGTGAAATAGTATACGGCTGTACCGTTTGTCAGATACCAGCCTGCATTTGACACCATAGCAAAAATAATGAATACAACTAACTGATCATTTTTTGCAATAACCTTAAACATCTTTTTGAACGAGAATTTTTCGTTGTTATTATAAACAACGTGCTTTTCCTTTGTGGAAAATACGCAGATTGCAGAAAACAGAATAAGAAGACCTGCACAGATAATTGCCCATTTTGAAAATCCACCTGCCGAATAGCCTTTATCTGTTGTCATTCCGCTTGAAAGCATAGGCAGAATGATTGGTGTTGCTACTGTTATAATACCCTGACCCAAGCCTGAAAAGGTTCTTGCAACGGTTGCAACCAGATTTCTGTCATCCGGATCTGTGGTGAAGCTTGGCACCATTGACCAGTAGGGAATATCAGCCATTGTGTTTGTCATACCCCAAAGCACATACATTACAGCTATATAAATATAGAGCTTTGTTCCGCTCATTCCAAAGCTGGTGAACAGCAGTGAAAGCACTACCGCATTTGATATTGCACCGATAATAATCCATGGTCTGTATTTGCCCATTTTTGTTTTTGTGTTGTCAACAATTGTGCCCATCATAGGGTCATTGATACCGTCCCAGATTCTTGCAAGGGGTGTCAGTAAAAGAAGAAAGCCCTCTTTAAGACCAAGAACACTTGATAAATAGTAGGATAAATAGGAATAAAATAAGCCGTAGCTCAGGTCAAGTCCTATTGCACCTACACCATAGCCGATTTTTTCACGCCATGTTGATTTGTAACCTTCCATAATGCTCTCCTTAAATTTGATATAAGAATTATAACATATTGCACATAATTAAACAACAGTCTTAAAAATCTAAAAATTACAATTTAGTTACAATTGGCTCATCTTTCAATTTGACCTTGACAAAGCTTATTAGCCTAACTATAATGTAAAAGAGGTAGAAAATCCAATTAAATCCCAAAGATTTCACTAAAATCCCAAACCAATTCCCACAAAATGATGAAAGGAGAGAAAGATATGCGCTTGTTTGTCGGCACACTTGATGGTTATAAGCTTGACTCCAAGGGTCGTCTTTCTATTCCTACAAAGTGGCGTGAAAGACTTGGCAAGGAATTTTATATGGTTGCTGTTACCGTAAGGGGCTGCAAATGTCTGACTCTTTATCCCGTTGACCATTTTGAAGAAACCTATGAGTCCATGCAGATTGGTACAGAAAATCAGAAATACGATGCAACAACCTCTTTTCTGGATAATGCCGAGGAATCAACACTTGATGCCCAGGGTCGTTTTACCGTTAATCAAAGGCTTAAAGAGGCGGCTATGCTTGAGAATGCATCAACCGTTGTGTTTAAGGGCAAGGGCAAGGTTATTGAAATCTGGAATACAGAGGAATACGATAAAATCTATAACACATATGACCATTCTCAGGGTATGTATGATTTAATGGACAAGCTGAAGGGTAATGAGTAATATGGAGTTTGTTCATAAAAGTGTGCTTTTTGACGAGTCGATTCAGGCTCTTTGTTTAGATAAAACAAAAATTATACTTGACGGCACTGCAGGCGGCGGCGGTCACTCGGGTGAAATTGCCAAATATGCCGGGCAGCTCATTGCCGTTGATCAGGACCCCGATGCTATTGCAGTTTTGAACGAACGGCTCGGCAGCAGGGATAATGTAACGATTGTCAATAATAATTTTTCCAATATAAAATCCATTCTCAACAGCCTTGGACTTGATAAAATTGACGGGTTTCTATTGGATTTGGGCGTGAGCTCTTATCAGCTTGATAACGGCGAACGTGGCTTTTCCTTTCATCAGGATGCTCCTCTTGATATGCGTATGAGCAAAAGCGGATTAAGTGCAAAGGACGTTGTCAATACTTACAGTGAGCAGGAGCTTGCAGATATTATATTCAGGTATGGTGAGGAAAAGTTTTCACGGCGCATAGCTGCCAATATTGTTAAATCGAGAGCAGACAAGCCTATTGAAACCACCTTTGAGCTTGTGGATATTATAAAAACCTCCATGCCGCAGAAGGCAATGCGGGAGTCACACCCGGCAAGGCGAACCTTTCAGGCAATCCGAATTGAGGTCAATGCTGAGCTTGACGTGCTGAAAAAGGCACTTGAGGATGCCTTTGACTGTCTGAATCCCGGCGGAAGAATTGCAATCATCACCTTCCATTCGTTGGAGGACAGAATCGTAAAAGAAAAATTTAACGACTGGGCAAGGGGCTGTACCTGCCCGAAGGAGTTCCCTGTATGTGTTTGCGGCAATAAGCCTAAAGGCAAGGTATTCAAGCCGTTAGCACCGACAGAGCAGGAGCTTGAAATGAACCCGCGTGCAAGGTCATCACGGCTTAGAGTATTTGAAAAATACTGAGAATATATTAAGAAAGAGGTGAGAAGATGACTAATTCAGGCGATTTCAGAAGATATTCCTATCAATCCGATGCAGCTTATGCACTGAAGGCATTTGATGTCAGCAGGTCATCTGCCGCACCTGCATATGCACCGAAAAGACAAAAGGATTTAAAGGTCAGACACAATAATACGAGAAAAAGCAAAGCACAGCTTGCCAAGGAGCAGAGAGCTGCTCTTATTAAAGCGGTATGCATTATGTTTACGGCTCTTGCTTTTCTGGGAATGTTTTTCGGTGTTTTGCATACATATGCACTGAAAAATGAACTGACCCATGAAATATCAGATTTGCAGACCGAGCTGTCTGTTGCACAGAGCGAAAACACAAGAATAAACAGCGAGCTTAATTCACTGGTGTCAATGAGTATGATTGATCAGTATGCAGTGGACAAGCTTGGTATGTCCAAGGTGCAATCCAATCAGATAAGATATATTGATGTTTCTCAGTTTAAAGAGGAACGAAAGGCTGCTGCACTTATGCTTCTTGAACAGACCGAAGCCGAAAAGGCAGAGAATGAGAACAAGTAATATTATAAATATGAATTGCGTAAAATATTGAGGGTTAGGAAATATCTAACTCTCATATAGTTTTTATTAAATAAGATAACAATTGCGAGATTAAATAAAATAACAATTGCGAGGAGGAAAAGCTGTGCGTATAAATACAGGCAAAAATATGCTGAAAAGACTGCTGATTTTAGCGGTTGTAATGATTTTTCTCCTGTCAACCAATGTTGCAAGGATTTTTTATCTGCAGATAGTAAGAGGTGAGGAGCTTTCACTGAAAGCAGAAAGTCAGCAGATGCGTGACAGCGAAATATCGGCAATGCGCGGAACGATTTATGACAGTGAGGGAAATGTGCTTGCACAGTCTGCAACTGTATGGAATATTTATATTGACCCGCTGGCAATTGTGCTTGAGCCTGCCGAGGATGCAACAAAAGAAGAGATTGCGAAAAAAGAGCAGGAAACCGAGAAACGCAGAAATCTGATAGTAGATAAATTTACAGAGCTGTTTGAATATGACGATAAGCAGAAAGAAGAGCTTATTGAAAAAACAAAGCAGGAAAGCCATTATGCCATTATTGAGAAAAAGGTCGAAAATAACATAAAGGAAGAAATTTCAGAATTTATTTCAGAGAACCAGCTCAACTGCATAGGTATGGAGCAGACAACTAAGAGATATTATCCCTATGGCTCAGTTGCTTCCTCAGTTATCGGCTTTACAGGTGCAGATGATCAGGGTCTTTCAGGGCTTGAGGCATTTTATGACGAAGACCTTACAGGAACAAACGGCAGAGTAATCACCGCCAAGGATGCTTATTCCAACAATATTGCCAGTGAGTATGAAACTACGGTTGAGGCAACGGACGGTATGTCGATTGTTACAACACTGAACCAGACAATTCAGTATTATCTTGAAAAGGGTCTGAGAGAAACCCTTGAGGAATATCAGGCTAAGGGTGCTTACGGTGTTGTTATGAACTGTAAAACAGGTGCTGTTTATGCGATGTCATCACTGCCTGATTTCGACTGCAATGACCCATATACTTTGACTTATGATAAAAATATCAAAGAAATAGAGAAAATAACCGACAAAAAGGAAAAGGAAGCGGCAGAAAGTGCTGCAGTTCAGAATCAGTGGAGAAACTTCAATGTAAGTGACACATATGTACCCGGTTCCGTATTCAAGACCTTTATTGCTTCCGCGGCACTTGAGGAAAATGTTGTTACGCTTGACACAACCTTTAACTGCACAGGCGCTATTAAGGTTGAGAACTATATTATGAAATGCCACTATCATCCCGGTCACGGACATGAAACCTTTACACAGGGACTTGAGAATTCCTGTAACCCGTTTTTCATTACAGTCGGTCAGAAGCTTGGCGTACATAACTATTTTAAATACTTTGATGCTTATGGCTTCACACAGACTACAGGTATTGATTTGCCGGGTGAGGCTTCACCGCAGTATTATCAGGAAAACCAGTATGGTATAGTTGAGCTGTCATCCGCCTCATTCGGACAGACAAACTCGCTTACACCGATTCAGGTCTGCACAGGCTTGTGTGCTGTTGCAAACGGCGGAAAGCTGGTTACGCCATACCTTGTTTCATCCATTGTTGACCCTGACGGCAAAACTGTTAAAAAGACTGAGCCTAAGGTTGTAAGACAGGTTATCAGTGAGGAAACCTCAAAAACCGTACGTGAAATGATGAAATCCGTTGTTGATAACGGTACGGGTAAAAATGGTTATGTTGCAGGCTACAGAGTAGGCGGCAAAACAGGTACATCAACAAAGCTTGGTGAATCAAAAGAGGGCGAAGGCGATAAGTATATTGTTTCATTCGCTGCAATTGCTCCGAGTGATGATCCTGAGCTTGCTATGATTATTATTGTTGATGAGCCTAATCAGGATTTAGGCGGCGGTGCTTTGTGTGCACCGATAGCAGCACAGATTATTGAGGAATCAATGGGCGTGCTTGGAATAGAGCCGAAATATGATGATGACGAGCTTAAAAACTTATCAGGCTACACACCGAATGTAACGGGCAAATCACTTGATGAGGCTAAAAAGGAAATTGACGAATATTCACTTAATTACACCGTTATCGGCAAGGGCGATAAGGTAGTAAGACAATGTCCTACCAGTGCAGAAACCATACCGAACGGCGGAACAATTTATTTATATACTGACGAGAACAAAAGGCAGACGGTCAAGGTTCCTGATTTCACAGGTCTGACAGTCAGTGAAGCCAAGAGTCTTGCACAAAGCAGTAAGATTAATATAGAAATTGCAGGCAATGATTTATCAAACGGTAATGTTATTGCGGCACGTCAGAGTGAGGAAAAGAATAAAGAGGTAGAGCAGGGAACTGTTATAACAGTATCCTTCAAAAACACTGAATCAGTTCTTGACTGATCATAATCTGCAAAATCAGCAAAGGGGATTACAAATGAAACTGTCACAAATTTTAAATGGTGTTAAGGTATTAAACACATATGATGATGTTGAAGTATGCGATGTTACACAGGATTCCAGACTTGTTAAAGAGGGCTTTCTGTTTGTCTGTGTTAAGGGAGCAGCCTTTGACGGTCATTCGGTTGCGGCTGAAATGCTTGAAAAGGGCGCAGCAGCCGTTGTGGTTGAGCGTGACTTAGGTCTGCATAATCAGATACTTGTAGAAAATTCAAGAGCCTGCTTTTCACCGATTTGTGCCAATTTTTTCGGTAATCCTGCCAAAAAGCTGAAGCTTATCGGTTTAACAGGTACCAACGGAAAAACAACCACAACCTTTCTGATTAAGCAGATATTAGAGAATGTGGGCAAAAAGGTAGGGCTTATCGGAACGGTTCAGAATATGATAGGCGATGAGATTTATCCTGCCAAATATACAACGCCTGACCCATATGAATTGCAGAAGCTTTTTGCAATGATGGTTGAGGCGCAGTGTGAGTACTGTGTAATGGAGGTGTCCTCACAGGCACTTGCACAGGGCAGAGTTAACGGTCTGCGTTTTGCTGTGGGTGCATTTACAAATCTTACACAGGATCATCTTGATTACCATAAAACCTGGGAAAATTATTTTAATGCAAAACGTATTCTGTTTGAAAACAGTGATATAGCTGTTACAAATGCAGATGATGAAAACGGACTTAAAATTGTTGAAGGTCTTGATTTTGACAAGCTGATTACCTATGCCGTTAATACGAATAATGCAAGCTACATTGCTAAAAATGTAAGCTTTAAGGCAAGCGGTGTGGAGTATGAGCTTGTAGGTGATACAATAGGCAGATGCTATTGCCCGATACCCGGCAGATTTTCCGTATACAATTCACTTTGTGCTGCGGCTATTGCACTGGCGCTTGGTGTTGCATTTGAGCAGGTGCTGCTTGCTATAAGAAAGTCAAACGGTGTTAAAGGCAGGATTGAGGTTGTACCCTGTGACAGAGATTTTACAATCATTATTGACTATGCACATTCGCCTGACGGACTTGAAAATATAATCACATCGCTTAAAGAGATTGCCAGGGGCAGAGTTGTGACCGTGTTTGGCTGCGGCGGTGACAGAGATAAAACCAAAAGACCTAAAATGGGCAGAATTGCTGCAGAGCTTTCCGATTTCTGCGTAGTCACCTCAGACAATCCGAGAAGTGAAAATCCCGGCGAAATCATCAAGGATATTCTTGAGGGCATGGTTGGTATTGATACACCTTATGAGGTTGTTGAGCAAAGACGTGATGCAATTGAATATGCTATCAAAAATGCACAGAAGGATGACATCATTCTTCTTGCAGGCAAGGGTCACGAAACCTATCAGATTCTGCCCACAGGCACAATACATTTTGACGAAAGAGAAGTAGTAGCCGAAATTCTCGGTACAATGAATTAATATGGAAAAAATAACTTTAAAGGAAATTGCATATGCCTTAGGTGCAGAAGCTGTCGGTAGTGCAGATGTAACAGATATCTGCATTGATACAAGAAAAATAACAGAAGGCTGTTTGTTTATCTGTATCAGAGGTGAGCGCTTTGATGCGCACAGCTTCGCTGCAGAAGCAAAGGAAAAGGGAGCAGCGGCACTTATGGTTGACCATCAGCTTGCTGTTGATATACCGCAGGTTATTGTTGATGATACAAGCGCTGCTATGCTTGCACTGAGCAATTATTACAGAAGAAAATTTGTTCTGCCTGTTGTCGGATTAACAGGTTCAGTAGGCAAAACAACCACTAAAGAATTTATTGCGCTTGTGCTTGGTGCTAAATATAAAACACTTAAAACACAGGGCAATCTGAATAATGAAATCGGTGTTCCGCAGATGCTGTTTCGTCTTGATTATCAGACAGAGGCGGCGGTCATTGAAATGGGTATGAATCATTTCGGTGAAATCGACAGGCTTTCAAAGGCAGTCGAGCCCACACTGGCATTAATCACAAATATCGGTGTTTCTCATATTGAAAATCTCGGCTCACGTGAGGGAATCCTCAAGGCTAAAACAGAAATACTTGCAGGTATGAAGCACGGCTGTCCGCTTATTTTAAACGGTGATGACGATATGCTGCAAACTGTTGATTTGGGTGATGCTTACCCAATCATCACATATGCGGTAAAGAATACCGAAAACGCTGATTTTACAGCAGAGAATATTCTTGAAAAAGACGGCAAAACAACCTTTACTGTTTTATTTGATAATGGTAATTCCAGGCAGGAAATTACAATTCCGACAATCGGAATACATAATGTTTACAATGCTTTGGCTGCCTTTGCAGTTGGCTGTGAACTTAATGTTGATTGTCAGGCTGCTGCCAATGCACTGGCAGCATATGTGCCTGAGGGTATGAGGCAGAAAAGCGTTGCCTTTAACGGAATAACCTGCATTGAGGATTGCTATAATGCAAGTCCTGATTCCATGAAGGCTGCACTTACCACTCTTGCCAATACGGATGGTAACAGAAAAATAGCTGTTCTTGCTGATATGCTTGAGCTTGGTGATTATGCAAAGCAGGCACATATGTCAGTTGGTGAAATGGTTGTTCACAATAAAATTGATTACCTTTTTACGTATGGTGAAATGGCTGCGTATATTGTTAAGGCAGCAAAAGATATGGGAATGAAAAATGCTTCTCACTTTGAAAGCAAGGATGAGCTTTGTGAAAAGCTGATACCCCTTATTGAAAAAGGCGACACGATTATTTTTAAAGCGTCAAGAGGAATGAAGCTTGAGGACGTTATTAATAAAGTATACGAGGTAAAAAAGAATGATTAGTACGATTATAAGCGTTGTAATTGCATTTGGAATTACTGCAGGTCTTGGATTTATTATTATTCCCTGGCTTAGAAAGCTGAAGTTTGGACAGACTATTTTAGAGATAGGACCCTCCTGGCACAAATCAAAGCAGGGAACACCTAATATGGGCGGACTGATGTTTATTGCCGGTATCATCATTTCCTTTGCAGCTACAATGCTTGTAACAGCTTTTGCCTTAAAAACAGATGTGGAAACTGCCGACATTATGAATGCACAGACGCACAGAGATTTGGTTCTTTTAATCAGCGGTATTGTTCTTGCCCTCGGCTTTGGTGTTGTCGGATTTACCGATGATTTTATCAAAATAAAGATGAAAAGAAATGAAGGTCTGACCGCAAAGCAAAAAACACTCGGTCAGCTTATTATGACCTTTGGATTTATTTTAACACTCTGGCTGTCCCACAATACAAGCTGGAATATCCCTTTTATCGGAACAGTTAATTTTGAAAAAAATATTTTCACTGCAATTGTCTTCTGGGCACTCTCATTTTTTATTGTTTACGGATGTGTAAATTCCGTTAATCTTACAGACGGTATTGACGGTCTTTGTTCTTCTGTTACAGTTACAGTTGCCGTTTCCTTTATCATTATCGGTCAGTGGATGGAATTTGCAGGGCTTAAGATATTTGCAGGTGCACTCCTCGGCGGTGTGCTCGGCTTCCTATGCTGGAACTGGAATCCTGCAAAAACCTTTATGGGTGACACAGGCTCTTTGTTTTTAGGCGGAATGGTTGTAGCATTGGGCTATCTTTGCAAATGCCCGCTGATTTTACTGCCGATAGGTATTGTTTATGTTTGCGAAACAATGAGCGATATTATTCAGATTGGCTATTTCAAAATAACACACGGCAAGCGTGTTTTCAAAATGGCGCCGATTCATCATCATTTTGAAATGTGCGGCTGGAAGGAAAAGAAAATCTGTGTTGTCTTTTCTTTTGTAAATGCAGTAGGATGTGCAATCGGCTTGCTGATTTTATATTTCGGAGTTTATAACAGATAAAAAATTATTGAAAGGAGCATAGTATGCCTGAAAGAGCAGCTCGCGGCGGCGAGCAGAAAATCATAAAAGCAAAAAACAGAACAGGCATTTCTAAGGACCATTTTTTTGTAACAGGCAGTATTGATATTCCGTTTCTGGCACTGACCATTGCACTGCTTACAATCGGACTGATTATGCTTTTTTCTGCATCATATCCATTAGCGTATTACAGATTTAATCACGATTCGTATCATTATTTTACAAGGCAGTTTGTTTTCGCTGTAGTGGGATTAATTGCAATGGCAGTTATGTCAAAAGTGAATTACAAGTGGCTTAAGGTTGTGGTGATTCCGCTTCTTGCAGTTACCATACTGCTGTTGATAATCGTTCTTTTTTATCATACGAATGTCGGCGGAGCAGATGAAAGTGACTTCAAGCGCTGGATTCCATTGCCGGGTGGTCTGACATTTCAGCCGTCTGATTTGGCGAAGTTTACGATTATTTTAACCTTCGCCTCGTATATCAGTGATTATTACGGCAAAATGAAAAATTTCAAATACGGCATTATGTATCCGCTGGGAATCATTGTTATCTTCTGTGGCTTGATTTTTCTTGAGCACCATATGTCCTGTACCATTTTGATGTTTCTTATCGGTGCGACAATGATGTGGGTGGGCGGCAGTGACTGGAAGCTGTTTGCGTTTGGTCTGGCTGTGATTGTTCTTATTGTGTTCGTAGTAATAACAATGCCCGATATGCTTGAAAACTATGCGGGCGACAGAGTCAAAGCATGGCTTGACAAAGACTTTGATCCACGTGGAGCACGCTGGCAGACCAATAATTCACTTTATGCTATCGGCTCAGGCGGATTATTCGGTGTGGGACTTGGCAACTCAAAGCAAAAATATCTTTATGTTTCCGAGCCTCAAAATGACTTCATTTTTTCCATTGTGTGTGAGGAACTGGGCTTTGTCGGTGCGGCACTTATCATCCTTCTGTTTACAGCACTTGTTATCAGAGGCTTTGTAATTGCCTCACGCTGCCACGACAGATTCGGTGCGTTGCTGATTATCGGTATAGTTGCTCAGATTGGTATTCAGGTCGGCTTGAACATTCTGGTTGTAACAGATACCCTTCCGAATACAGGTATTGCTCTTCCGTTTTTCTCTTACGGCGGAACGGCGATACTTCTATTGTTGTTCCAGATTGGTGTGGTTCTTTCTGTTTCACGAAAAGCCAGCCAAAAGAAAGTTTAATAAACAGGTGATGAAATGAGAATATTATTTGCTACAGGAGGAACAGCAGGTCATATTAATCCTGCACTTGCTGTTGCTTCATATATTAGAGAAACACAAGAAAATTGTGAAATACTGTTTGTGGGTACAAGCGACCATATGGAGTCAAGGCTTGTACCGAATGCAGGCTTTGATTTTAAAACAATTGATATATCAGGCTTTAAGCGTTCCTTTTCTCCGAAAGCAATTGTTCATAATGTTAAAACTGTTGCACGACTTGTGAAGGCATCGGGTGAAAGCAAAAAAATAATTAAAGATTTCAAACCTGATGTTGTTGTCGGCTTCGGCGGTTATGTATCAGGTCCTGTTCTTCAGACCGCCGTCAAGCTTGGTATACCAACCTGTATTCACGAGCAGAATGCTTTCCCGGGAATTACGAATAAAACCCTCGCTAAAGAGGTTGACTGTGTTATGCTGACGGTTGAGGATGCCAAAAAGCATCTTGAGCCGAAGAACGAGGTTATAGTTACAGGACTTCCTGTTCGTGGTGAGCTGCTTAAAGCTGACCGAGATTTTGCAAGAGCACAGCTTGGCATACCTGATGATAAATACTTAGTTCTTTCCTTCGGCGGTTCACTGGGTGCAACGCCGTTGAATGAAGCAATGTTTGGTATTCTTCTGTCAAGTGCCGAAAGCGGAAAGTACTGCCACATTCATTCTGTGGGCACAAACGGCACGGAATATCTTGATAAATTTGAAAAAGAGGGCTTTAAGAACGGCAAAAAAGGTACTGTTGATGTAAGGCAGTACATAGATAATATGGATATCTGTATGGCTGCTGCTGACCTTGTAATCGGCAGGGCAGGCGCCTCATCATTGTCGGAGATTGAGGCACTCGGCAAAGCCTCTATTCTGATTCCTTCACCTTATGTTGCTGAAAATCATCAGTATCATAATGCAATGGCACTGGTTAACAGACAGGCAGGTTTTATTCTTGAGGAGAAGGATTTAACATCTGAAAAGCTCAGTGAAATGATTGACAGTCTGTTAAGCGACAGAGCAAAGCTTGCAGAGATTGAAAAAAATGCAAAAGCAATGTCAATAACAGATTCAAGAGAGCGAATTGCCTCAATTATTCTTTCACTTATAAAATAATAAAAATTCACCTTTGCAAAGGTAAAACATAGTATGTTTTATAAAACTCTTGCAGAGGTGATTTAATGGATGTTTTTAAAATTAACGGTAAAAACACCTTGAAGGGGGAGGTAAAACTCCACGGTGCTAAAAATTCTGCATTGCCTGTATTGGCGGCGGCTCTTCTTGTCAAAGGTGTTACAGTAATACATAATTGCCCGAATTTAAGTGATGTCAGAGAAACGCTCGGAATACTTGAAAACTTTGGTTGTAAGGTTGAGCAGAACGGCAATACCGTTGTTATTGATGCTTCTGTTGTAAACGGCAGTGAAATTGATGAAGGCGTTATGCGTCTTATGCGCTCATCAATTCTTTTTCTGGGTGCACTTCTTGCCCGTAATCACAGTGCTTCCATTTTTCTTCCCGGCGGATGTGACATCGGCTCAAGACCAATTGATCTTCACATAAAATCACTCAGAGCACTGGGTGCTGAAATTACGGAAAACGGCTCTTCCATAAACTGCACCTGCAGAGGTATGACAGGTGCTAAAATTATTTTGCCGTTTCCAAGTGTCGGTGCTACTGAAAACATCATTATTGCCTCGGCAATTTCCAAAGGAAGAACAACAATTGTTAATGCAGCTCGTGAGCCTGAAATATGTGATTTGGTACAGTTCCTTAACAGCTGCGGTGCAAGGATATACGGTGCAGGTGAAGGCACTGTTGAGATAGAGGGTGTCAGTGAGCTTCATCCTGCTCAGCATAGAATTATTCCTGACAGAATACTTGCTTCTACATATATGAGTGCCTGTGCTATTACAGGCGGAAACATTATCATTCACGATGTTAAGCCTACTGCATTGACACCGATTTTTCCCATATTCAATGAAATGGGCTGCAGACTTTATCTGAGAGAGGATTATCTGGAAATTTCAGCTCCGAATAAGCTTAAACGTGTAAAGATGATAAAGACAATGCCTTATCCCGGTTTCCCTACTGATTCACAGTCGCCTGTTGCGGCAGCATTATCGGTAGCAAGGGGAACATCCGTAATAAAAGAAAACATTTTTGAAAACAGATTCAGATATATAAGAGAGCTGAACCGTTTCGGCTGTGATATTGATGTAAATGACAGAATGGCAATCATTAACGGTGTTAAAAATCTGAAAGCCGCTAATGTATATGCTACCGATTTAAGAGGCGGTGCCGCACTTGTTGTTGCCGCACTGAGAGCTGAGGGTGAATCAACAATCAACCAGCTTGAGTTTATAGACAGGGGCTATGAAAGCCTTGAAAAAAATCTGTCACTTTTAGGTGCAGATATTAAGAGGATTAAAAATGAAGAAGAAGGAAAAGCCTAAAAAAAGAATACCTGACAATAATACCAATCTTGTGGATTTAGGCTTGGAGCCGCCAAAGGTTTACCGTGATTCGCAAAAGAAAATTGTTTCGTCAGATACAAGGCAGAGAAAGAAAAAGCAGCTCAGCAGAAATGAAAAACGGCAGAAGGATACGAAACGCCGAAAGAAAAGAAATAAGCTGAGAAAATTTTTTATCTGGCTTTCTGTTGCAATCGTTATTGCAGCGGTGGGGGTTGTTCTTTCGTTGACAGCCTTTTTCGGTATTGAAAATATAACAGTCAGCGGAAATTCACGCTATACTGAGGAGGAAATACTGAATCAGTGCATCATAAATACGGGAGAAAATCTTTTTCTCGCAGACACAAAATCAGCCTCCGAAATGCTTGAGCTTAACCTTCCTTATATATATACGGCAGAAATCAAAAGAAAATTACCTTCAACCATTGAGCTTGTAATCACCGAGGCAGAGCCTTCATATTACATAGAAAATAAAGACAAAACATTTATTCTGCTGGACGATAATTTCAAGGTGCTGGAAACAGGGGCTGAAAAGGGAAGCGGTATTGCTGTGAAAAAAGCAAAGGTCACTGCAGCGTCAGCAGGCAGGCAGATTGAATTTGAGAACCAGGATACAGGCGAGTGCCTTAAAAAGATTTCACAGGCAGTCAGGGACAATTATATTGATGAAATAACTGCAATATACAGCAATAACATAAGTGATAATTATGTTGTTTATGATAACAGAATTGAATTTAAGCTTGGAACATGCGATGACCTTGAGCATAAAATATATCAGGGCTTGGCTTCCTGCAAACAGCTTAATGAAAGTAATCCGAATGCTAAGGGAGTAATGACAATAAACGGTGGCAAGCAAATATACTTTACAGAGAAATAGCTGTAAAGTAACAAGCTTGTCGAATAATGTAGTGATATTTCACAATTGTGCAATTTATACAAACCATTGAAAAAATTATTTGAGAAACTTTGTCAAAATTCTTGAGAAATATTCAAAAAAAGTATTGCAAATTAATTACAAAACTGTTACAATGTGATATGTAACGAATCGAAAGCGATTTAAGATAAAAAATACATAAGGAGATTTAAAATATGGGTCGTTATGAAATTGATACTGATGATTCAAAGGTAGTACAGATTAAAGTTGTCGGCGTTGGCGGCGGCGGCGGAAATGCCGTTAACCGTATGGTTCATTGTAATATCCAGGATGTTGAATTTGTAGCAGTTAACTCAGATAAGCCTGCTCTTGCAAAATCAACAGCAACACATAAAATTCTTATCGGTGAAAAGGTAACAAAGGGTATGGGTGCAGGTGCTAAGCCGGAAATCGGTGCACGTGCTGCAGAGGAAAGCAAGGAAGCTTTAACTGATATCCTTACCGGTGCTGATATGGTATTCATTACTGCCGGTATGGGCGGCGGAACAGGTACAGGTGCTGCACCTTACGTTGCAAAAATTGCTAAGGATATGGGTATCCTTACTGTTGGTGTTGTTACAACTCCATTCGCTTTTGAGGGCAAGCGCCGTATGACACAGGCTACTGCAGGTATTGAAGAGCTTGCTAAGAATGTTGATTCTATCATGGTTATTCCTAACGAAAGACTCAAGGAAGTTGCAACAGAGAAGATTACACTTCTCAATGCTTTTGAGATTGCAAATGACGTTCTTCGTCAGGGCGTACAGTCTATTTCCGACCTTGTTAATGCAACAGGTCTTGTTAACTCAGACTTCGCTGACGTAACTGAGATTATGAAGGATGCAGGCTTTGCTCATATGGGTGTTGGTCGTGCAAAGGGCAAAGATAAGGCAGAGGTTGCAGCTCGTGCAGCTATCTCATCACCGCTTCTTAACACATCCATTGACGGTGCTCATGGTATTCTTCTCAACATCACAGCATCAACAGATATCGGTCTTGAGGAAATCGATGCTGCATCTTCAATCGTAACTGAAGCAGTTCATCCTGATTGTGAAATCATCTGGGGTGCTAACTTTGATGAGAATCTTGAGGATGAAATGATTATCACTGTTATTGCTACCCGCTTTGGCGAGGATGGTCCAAGCGGTCAGATTAAGTCAACAACTGCAAATAAGGAAGTTGCTCCTCCAACTCCAATTGCTCCTGTTGCTGCAGCGCCATCAAGCTTCAATGACAATGATGATGATGCCTTTACAGATATTGTTAATTTCTTTAAGAAATAAGAATATAGATTAGAATTCTTCCTTAAAAAAACACCTTTGGTATTTTGCCAAAGGTGTTTTTTTATTCAGTTGTTCAATTTTTTGTCAGAATGTATATTTTGTTGGTAAATATTATAAAATGTTGAAATCTTTGTTAATGTCAAGTTAAAGGCTTTACATTTTTAACAGTTTCAACATAGTTTTCAGCAATAATTATTATGAAAAAATGAGTTTTCAACATTTTTAACATAGTTTTACACAATGCTTAAACAAAACGCTCTTCTGTAAAGTATGTTGCAATTACAAAAAAAATAAGTCCGTATACAGAAGATGCATACGGACTTATGTATATTTACTGAATTACCATTCACTTTTTGTGTATGAACGAATAATATTTGTGACAATGTTGTCACGCTTAAAGCCTTTTCCTTTTCCGCCGTTTTTCTGATCCTGTATCTTTCCTGCTCTGATTGTAAGAAAATCTGCTTTGTCAATCATTTTTTCAATGGGGGCAACATCGTCATAGAAGGCGTAATCCTTGTTTGCGGTGTCCTCAATTTTACTGATGAATGCACACCTTGAGCTCTCCTTTAATACAGTCATCGCCAGAATAACAACCTTGTTGTTTTCGGGGAATTCAATGATATTGGTGCCGCTTATATTCAGACTATACATATAAAATGTTGCATTTTCGGGAATTAAACCTTCCGGATGATTTACATAACGGAACTGATAACCAACCTTTTCATAAGGGTTGACATTTGCAACCTGATTTAAGCCACACATATCCCATTGACTGAGGTTTTCATTGATAGGCTTAATGGTCAGTGGCACAAGCTTGTTGCCAACTTTTATTTTTATTTCCTGTTTGCCGCTGGTTGAGCCTGCAAGGAAATAGAGTCTGTTTTCTCCGCGTTCACCTAATTTGACATATTGTCCACGGCAAATCATAACATCATATCTGTTTTTCGGGTCCTGGAAGAACTTGAATCTGATTCCGCCTGCATCAACCTTCATTGGCAATTCCTCATATGGCAATGAGAAGCCTGCACCATTCAGAATCGTGTGTTTCATTTCATCCTTATAGATGCGTGAAAAGCCCTTTGCATTGCAGTACATCGTGAGTGGAAGGTAATGATGACGCGGGATTCTTTTGGGTCTTTCCTTATATACAATCTTAAAGCTCTTGACCTCAAATGGCTTTATGCTGAAAGCAATTTCGTGTTCGGTATTTTTAATTTTTCGGATTGTATTTTCAAGACCGTCAACAGAAAATGCTTCGCCGATTTCATTAAATATTTTAAGCTTAACCCTGCTGTGTGCTTTGCCGTTGGCTTCATATACACGAACAATGATTCCGTCGCCCTCTTCAGACATTTTGATTGTGCGAAGTATTACATCATCATTGTTGATACCTGCGATTGCAATACTGTCTGATGCCTCAGGATTGCTCCTGATGTCGCTTTGCACAGCAAGTAACTGGTTTGTATATAATTCCGCCTGCTTTTGTGTGCCTTTTTCAAAACCGTTTTTGTGACTGTAAATCGCAAAGCTGAAAATATTTCTTCCCAAATCCTGCAAATCCTGTCTTGTTTCTTTGGTGAAAGCACCTGCAGGCGTATGTATGCAGGACAGACGAAGTGTGTTGTCATTTGGTTTGTCCCATCCGATTTTACAGTCTGAGAGAATTGAAACGCCAAATTCGCCGCTTTTATCTGTGATGTCAGCCCATTTCTGAGCAGGTACCTCATAGAGGTTATCCGTGTTATTGCCTCTTTGAATAACACCAAGACCAAGGTCATATGTTGCCTTTTCGTTATAGGCTGCAGTAGGGAATACTGCCTTAAGTAAAGTTCGTCTTGATTTCCAGTCAACATAGTTTGTGACATTAACATATTCGCTGTCACTTTCGAGAGAAACAACCTGAGAAATTACGGAGCTGCCTGCATTCCTTGTTACTTTAATTGCTGCTCTTGCAGGACCATTTTCCAGTACCGTGAATTCAGGTGTGTTGGCATAGCAGTAAGGCTCCTTGTCGATATCCTCTTTTCTGATTTCCCAGCTTGGATAAGCAAGTGATCCTGTGTTGTGCAGAAGAGCCATTTTAATTGGCTTGTCGAGCACCTGTCTTTTCAGCTTTTTGTCATAAAGATAAGCAATATCACCGTTTTTGTTGAAAATCAGCTTGTACTTGCTGTTTTCAAGTGAATGGTTTGTAACCTTTACATCACTTTTGAGAGATGTTGGTTCTTTGGACGGTACAATCTGAAACACCTTGAATGACAGGGGTTCAATATCTGTTTTGAATACAACAGTAAGATTTTTTCCGTTTTTATTGATAACCTGACAGGGCAGTTCATTTCCGTTCATATCGTATGCTCGGAGATTCGCACAGTTGACAGGGGTTTTGACTATACATTCCACTGCGCCGCTGCGTCTGTACTGTGTTGTGTTGCTTACCATAACGGCTACAGCTTTTTTATCAATCCAGCTTGTGTTCAGTTGATTAAAGATTGCCTTGCTTGCACCGAGATATTCGTTCTTGAACTGTGACAGTGAAACATAGTAATCATTCCAACTTTTATTATAAGCCTCCATAACGGATGTTCCCGTAATGTCATCATGGAACTGATGCTTAATAACTCTCTTCCATGCATTGGTCAGGGTTGCGATAGGGTAGTCATATCCGCCGAGTGAGTATGCAAGAACACAGGCTTTTTCAGCTGCCAGAGCCATTTGCTCACACTGTCTGTTAAGACGCTTACTCATCGCACGTGAGGTATAGCAGCCCGCACCGTGACTGGTCATAAGAAGCTCGTTGTTCCATACAGGAATTTTATCTCTGTCCTTTTTAGGAAGCTTTTTCAAATCTTCAAACACGGTGTCAGTGTGAGCAGATATTACCTCAAAATCACTTTTATCATTTTTCCTTACACTCAGCTCAACAGCCTTTACGCTCTCTTCATCAGGTGCACCGCCCCAGTCACCTGTGCCGTAAAGATGGTTAGCCCAGGGGATTTCACTGTTCTTTGCATTGTCGCTGATGTTGTTTATTACACTTAAATCGGCTCTTATATCACCTGTGAACTTGTACCTGTATGATTTAGCATTAAGGCTTACATAGATACCTTTTCCGTCAGGACCAATCCATTTTCCTAAATCAAAGGGCAGACCATAGGCAGAGCCCCAGCTCAGCTTTTGTGTTGTCATACCTAAAAGACCGCAATGGTTGGCAACTGAAGGCATAGCCCAGCCAAAGCCGAAGCAGTCCGGTAAAAACATATCCTTTGAGGTTTTTTCAAATTTTTTGGTAAAATAATAATTACCTATAAGCAGATTTCTGATAAGTGCTTCAGGTGAGGGGATGTTAACATCTCCGTTTTCATAGCCTGTTCCGGAAAGGCACCATCTGTCCTCATCAACATATTGTCTTATAAGGCTGAATGCTTTCGGATAAATCTGCTCAATTATTTCATACCTGTAAGCACCCTCAAAATTGAACTTATAATTTGGGTATCTTTCAATAAGATCAAAGTTTTTTGTAAGTGTGTCAGGAATAAATTCATTGATTGTTTTGCTTATTGTCCATCTCCATACTGTGTCAAGATGGGCGGTAGCAACAGCATAAACTTTTTTCTTTTCCATAAAGCAGTCCTTACTTTTCAATAATTTCGTATGTAAATTCGTATTTTTCCTGAAGTGCCTTTACCTTGTCCTCATTATCCTCAATAAAGGTTTCTGTATATACGCTTTTGCCGTCAACAGAATAATCCTTTACAATCTGGTTGAGTGCTTCCCACGCCTCAGCCTCTTTGTCATAACCATCCTCAAATTTAATCAAAAATTCTCTGTGCTTTGGAATTCTTACTTTCATATCCGTTCTCCTAAAAATAATATTAATTATAGCTATTATATATTTAAAACAATTTTATTGCAATATATATTTTGATTTATTCACAAGTATTTTTTCAGCATTGTTAACAGCTTCATCTGCAGTTATGTCACGATCAACAAGACTTATCATTTTATCGCCAAGCTTTACATCCTCAATAACACCGCTTATAACGATGCATTTTTTGCCAAATTTTCTGCAAAACTCATTGATTTTATATGGCAGCTTTCCCATAAGGGTCTGCCTGTCAGTCTTTCCCTCACCTGTAACAATCAAATCAGCAGATTTTATTTTTTCTTCTAAATCACAGGCTTTGGCAAGAATGTCAAAACCGCTTTTGATTTCTCCGCCGAATACCGAATACAGTCCGCCGCAGATTCCGCCGGCAGCACCGCCGCCCTTAATTTTGCGTATATCCTTCGGCAGGAATGCATTAAGCTGTTTAAGCCCGTTATCAAGACTGATAATATCGCTGTCGCTTGCTCCCTTTTGCTTTGCAAATACAAAAGCAGCACCGTTTTTGCCAAAGTATTCGTTTGTAACATCACAAGCATATGTAAAGCTGATACCCTTTACAATATTTCTGAAATTTACACCATAAATATTTTCCAAATCTCTGCCCTTGGGCTGCTTGATTATTTCCCCGTCAATATCTCTGAAAATACCTCCAAGTGCTGCCAGTGCACCTGCCCCGCCATCGCAGCAGCCACTGCCTCCAAGACCAAGTATAATTTTCTTAAAACCGTTGGTATAAGCTGTTTTTATCAGTTCACCTGTGCCGTAGGAGCTTGCCTCCATAACACACTTTCTTTTCTGTAATCCGCTGGCTGCAGCACATTCTATTACAGCAGTATCTTTATATGTATATATAGGTGCTTTTATTGCTTTTCCATATATGTTGCTGCAATTGGTGTAAAGTGTTTTGCCATTACAAAAATAGCTTAAACATTCGCCAAATCCTTCGCCACCGTCAGCAAAGGGCAGGGTAATTATTTCATTGTTCGGGTCATAGGATGACAGTCCTTCTTTTATACATTCGCAAACCTGTGCCGAGCTGAGCGTTCCCTTAAAGCTGTCAGGTACAATCAGTATTTTCATAGCCGTTTCACCTCAAAACTATATTAACACAATTGCCGTGACTTATCAATCGTATTAATACCGTTCTTTATATTTATTGCTTTTTGTCATGCTTTTTGAAAATATAAATAAATTTCACTATGGCAGATGCTATTACTGCCCCCAGTGCAATGCCGAGTCCTGATAAAAGTGTGGATGATGCATAGCTGCTCATCAGTTCTTTATTGCCGTTTATTGCCCAAAACATTGTGTAATATATTGAGCTTCCCGGCAACAGTGGTATGGTCGAGGGCATAAGGGTTATTGTGGTCGGTGATTTTATGATTCTTGCAATAATTTCACAGTACAGGCTGAGAACAATCATTGCAGTCAGGCATGATATAAAGTCATTGAAAAACAGTGACATCGTTCTTTCTATACTTGTTGATATGAAACCGCCTAATGCTATATAAGTCAGTGTCTTTTTAGGCACTTTCATTGTAACCGCAAATCCGAGTGTGCCCAGCACACAGGTTGAAATCTGTATAATTAAATCCATTTTGTAATAAATATTCCTCCAGCCACACCAAGAGCAATGGCAAGTGCCGACATAATTGCGTTGAACAGCTCAAAAAGTCCTGCTATTAAATCACCCTTCATCATATCACGGATAGAATTTACGACTGTTAAACCGGGAACAAGCAGCATAATGGTGCCGATTATTATTTTGTCAGGATTGACAGATAAACCGATTACAGTCGGAATATTTGCAAGTAGACTTGATATAAACGCACTTATCAGATTGACGGAAAAGCTCGGCAGATTAAGCTTTTCTATATGGCAGTAGGTTATAACTATTCCTATAAATGCTGAAAACAGGGCATCTATTATGCTTCCTCCGAAGAAAATGCAGAAGGAGCCGGTAGCAGTGCATATGGCAATAATGCTTTCAGCCTTGTGATAAATTGTCTTTTTGGTAACGTGTATCTCTTCATTGTCACTTTTGCATAGGCGGCGTGATAATGCGTTAAGCCGTGCAAGCTCAGCTAAGTCTGTGTCCTCATTATCAATATGGCGAATCTGTATATGTTCACCGCTCTGTGCTATAATAACAGATGGTAGAGCAAATACCTCGCAGCTATTACCATAAGCTTTGTTAAT
The DNA here is from genome assembly GCA_002493325.1 of Ruminococcaceae bacterium UBA7101. Taxonomy (GTDB): domain Bacteria; phylum Bacillota; class Clostridia; order Oscillospirales; family Acutalibacteraceae; genus Eubacterium_R. The sequence goes on along the minus strand of DKYL01000091.1, from coordinate 53,254 downwards.
TCTGATGATGGTGTCTTTTGCCCGGCTGATTTCACCGCCCGAGCGTATGATTTCTTTTCCAATGTCAAGCGATAAGCTGAAAATTTCCTTGTCCTGCATATAATCACCATAATTATTATTTACTTTTTTATAAAAACTATTGACATTATAATTTTTTTTGATATAATATATGTACAACATACATCGCGGGGTAGAGCAGTTGGAAGCTCGTCGGGCTCATAACCCG
>DKYL01000091.1:0-52684 GCA_002493325.1 Ruminococcaceae bacterium UBA7101 | reverse complement strand
AGGTCGTAGGTTCGAGTCCTACCCCCGCAACCACAAAAAGGTATCAGAAATGATACCTTTTATTTTTTACATAAAATATAAAGACATATTGTGAAAGCAAAAAAGGCATCATTCATAGATGCCTTTTTAAAATATTTAAATATCTGCTATTGGTTTTTATATTTATCAACACAAACTATTTTTACAATATCGCCGTTTGGGTCTTTGATGCCAACCGATATTTCGGTATAGCTTTGATTTTCTGCAATATAAATTGCCTTTATGAGGACGTATTCATCGTTTTCCAATACATCCTCAATTTGAATCAGTTCATCGCCTGGGGTACTAAACATAAAAATATTCTCCTATTCTATTATGATTTTAGCGTATATATCCAAATTATTTTTTATGCAATAAACCAATTCAATCAAGGTACGTAGTTTTCATAAACTGTTATTATTTTAGTTTTCACCGTTTTCAAAAATTTCCGCAAAATCAGAGAATAGCCTATCTTTATCTGCATCGCAGTTGTTTACATAATTAATAAATGATGACAGTGAACAGCAATATTTGCCATGCTCAAGATCAGAATATGAACGCAGTGAAATGTTCAGGTTTTCAGCCATTTCCTCTTGTGATAATCCAAGCTCAGCACGTCTGTTGGCAAACTCATTTTTAAAATAGTTTTTTAAGATGTCCATTGTAGTCATTTTGTTCACCTCACCAAAAGGGCTAACAAAATTCTACAATTTTTTTATATACTGTTCTATGAGGTGCAGGTCATATAGTTACCATATTTTACTATTATTATTAATAATTATGACATTTCAGCTATATCGTCACGCTTTCTTTATTTCTCTGAAGCTTTTTCCATAATACTTTTTCAGCAGTCTTTGCGTTTGCCGTTCGCACAGTCCGATTGTATTTGCAAGCTTTGTCAGTGTCAGATTATCACTGTACAGAAATGCCTGCTCAATCAGCACAAAGCGTCTGTCATTCAGGTTGCTGTCATTCATAGTATCCGTAAATTCTTCAGGCAGCATTAATCTTGTTATATCTGTCAATGTTTTCATAGTCAGTCCTGCCACAGCACTTTTGAAGTCAGGCAGCTTTTGTCTGTATTCTTTTAATATAGCAATTGCGTATGTAATGTCAAAATCAGACAGAAAGCAAAATCTGTTGCTCAAAAACACTGAGCCGACTGCAGTGGCTTTAGCAGTATTATTTGCCTGAAGCATAAGAAACACATCTTCGACAGGATACTCCTTGTCAGCCATTTGCTGATGGTAAATGTTTTCTCCTGTTATAAAGAAATCTCCGCTTTTGAGATTGTATTCTTTATCGTCTGTAATCAGTTTCCCGTTTCCGCCTGTTATAAAATGCAGCTCATAGCTTCCCTTAGCGTGTGCATGGCGCGGTATATCTTCACCGAGCTTACCTCCGCCTATATCTGTTATGGAAAAATCAATTCCGTTCCACTTAAAATTAATCATAAATATCACCAATTTGTATTTTACAGCAACACGACATATTTGTAAAGAAAATGTCGTATTTTATGATAACCGATATGTTATAATTTTTTCGAGGTGATATTTATATGAAAATTATAAAAAAAATAATGTGTTTGATTCTTTGCGCAGCTTTGCTGTTTACTGTAACAGCCTGCAGCAAGGGGGGAGTGGAAAAAGCAATGATTGATGCACTTTTTTCAGACACTTCAAAAATATCCTATAGTGAAAAGTATACCGAGCTTAAGGCAAAAAAGAAGAACAGTACAAAACGCTGGAGAGAGGGTATGGTGTCAGGCAACGGAATGCAGGGCTTTGTTGAAAGCGGTTCACCTTACAGTGATACATTTATTTTCCAGAATATGCATTTTATTATGCCGAATCCGAATGTCCGCTATTGCCCTGAAACCTTTGACGAGCTTGAAACAGTTAAGCAGAACATAGCAACAGGTCAGGATATTGTTGATAATGCAAATTATGATGATGTTTATCGTTTTCATCCCGGCGGTCAGTTAAGAATTGCTCTTGACGGCAAGGGCGAAAACAATTATGTCAGATATACCGATTATGAGTCCTCGCAGACAGGTGTCCATTATGAGAACAACGACGGCAAATGGGACAGAACATCCTTTACATCCATGGCAGATGGTGCAGTTATAACCAAGCTCACCAAGTCATCTGATGGTGCAAAGCTCAATATGACACTGTCCTTTGACGATTTGGCAAGTATGGCGAATTTCGGCAACGGCGATGAAGTAAATCTTAAATATAAGAAGCCGGTGGATGAAAATTCCGACTATCTTGCTCTTGTGGCTCATTATCCGAATTATGAGAACAGCGAGCTTATTGACGGCGGTTATGCAACACTCACTTATGTCGTAACTGACGGTAAAAAGGAAAATGTTGAGCTTAAGAAAAATATGGATGAAGATCAGTTTGTCGGCAGTAAAAACGAAGGTATAAAAATAACCGACGCGGATTCTGTGTACCTTGTTACAATTTCAGACAGAGATTACAATATGGGCAAGTTTGATGCTTTTGACAGTCAGGAGGATTTTGCTCTCATTACATCTCTTGCAAATCAATCCAAAGCAGTTGTTGATAAATATGCACAGGGTGGCAGCTTTGACTATGATACTGCTCTCAAAAATCATCTGTCAATTTATCAGCCACAGTTTGATGCAGTGACAATCAGCCTTGAGGACAGCGATAAATCAAACGAAGCACTGTTAAAAGAGCAGAAAGGCAAAAAAGAGATTAATCTTGCTCTTGCACAGCGTACATATTATGCAGGTCGTTATGCATATCTTTGCTGCAGCGGTTATTCAACAAGCCGTCTTTACGGTATGTGGACAGGCGAGTTTGATACAGGCTGGGGCAGCAAGTACACAATGGATGCCAATGTTAACCTTCAGACCTCTTCAATGAATACAGGCAATATTGCATCAAGTCCTGTTGGCTATACATACTTTATTCTCCGTCAGCTTCCTGACTGGGAGGAAAATGCATACGCCACCCACGGCTTTAAAAATGCAATTCAGGCACCTGTAAATACAGACGGTGACAAAGCGGTTATTACTGAAACCTGTTATCCTTACCCATTCAGATACTGGAATGCAGGTACATCCTGGATGCTGCAGCCACTTTATGAAACACTGATGACCTACGGAAATATCCATATTCCGCTTAGTGATGAATTTGATCTGAACGCAATCAAGTCAATTCTTGATATGACAGACAAGGATGTCAAAGCAGTCAATGACAGGGGATATTTAAGACTCGAAGAGGATATACTCCTTCCGCTTTTAACAAAATCCGCTAACTACTGGCAGCAGCTTATGACTCCTGAGTATTACACGGATAAAGACGGCGCAATCCATTATGAAAAGGGCAAAACCGAATTGCTTGAGGGTGAAAGCTACTGTATTCTTCCAAGCTATTCACCTGAAAATAATCCTGCGAATTATCCAAGCCCCAGTGATGCCAACTGTGCTATTGACATTTCTGCCTGCCGTGATAATCTGGAAATGCTCATTTCAGTAATGCAGGATGTTACACCTGATGCAGACACTTCTCAGTGGCAGGAGCTTATGGATAAGCTTCCGCCGTATCTGTATGACGAAACAGGAGCACTCAAGGAGTGGGCAACAACATCCTTTGAGGAGAATAACGAGCATAGGCATTTAAGTCATTTGTACTGCGTATGGCCTTTATTCGAAACACAGAATAACGATGATTTGGCAAAAGCCTGCAATCAGGCAATTTTCAACCGTGAGAGTGAGAATGAGGCATCACATGCACTTGTTCACCGTTCACTTATTGCTGCAAGACTTAAGGACAGTGACAGCCTTACAGATGCACTTCTTAATCTTATGAATCATAAAATTCGTTACGATTCGCTTATGACAAACCACGACTATGATCAGGGAAGCTGTTACTGCACAGACTTTGCAATCGGCTATCTTGGTATTATCAATGAGGCTTTGGTTTACTCAAACACAGGTGAAATTGAGCTTCTGCCCGCATTGATTGACGGCTTTGACAAAGGCGAAATAACAGGCATCAAAGCCAGAACAAGAGCAACTGTTGACAGCTTGAGCTGGGATATAACTGCGGGCAAGGTGGATGCCGCAATAACCTCACAAATTGACCAGGAAATTTCTGTGAGCTATGGTGAAGAAACACAGAAATTAGTATTTAAAGCAGGTGAAACAAAAACAGTTTCATTCAGCAAGTAATATTTTGCAACAAAAAACGTCGCTGTTTTCAGCGACGTTTTTATATATATTGTTATTCTTCACCGTTCCAGCAGTATGTGCAAAGCTTGTCGGCACCTATTCCCACAGCGTCAATCATATCATCAAGGCGGTGGAATTTAAGCGAAGTAAAATGAAGCTTTTCACAAATCCTGTCAACCATATTCTGGTATTTTTCACTGTCGGGATCAGTGTATTCCTTGATTATCTCATCACTTACATTATCACCCTCAAGCTCCTCGATTACTCTGCGTGTAATCAGTTCCATCTCGCTTGTTGAGCGTGAGAAATTCAGGTATTTACAGCCATAGAACAACGGCGGACATGCAGGGCGGATATGCACCTCTTTTGCACCGCTGTCATATAAAAACTCCGTTGTTTCTCTGAGCTGAGTTCCGCGAACAATTGAGTCATCAATAAGCAAAAGGCTTTTTCCCTCAATCAGGTCGTGAATCGGAATAAGCTTCATTTTAGCAATCAGGTTTCTTTTGCTCTGATGTGTCGGCATAAAGGAACGTGGCCATGTGGGCGTGTATTTAACAAAAGGTCTTGAAAAAGGTATACCTGATTCGTTTGAGTAACCGATTGCGTGTGCAATACCGCTGTCGGGAACACCTGCAACAATATCGGGCTTAGCGTCATCTCTTTTAGCAAGAGCCTGTCCGCATTTATATCTCATTTTTTCAACACTGATGCCTTCGTATGATGAGCTTGGGTAACCATAGTAAATCCACAGGAAAGTGCAGATTTTCATTTTGTCACCGGCAGGTACTAAGGTTTTAACCTCGTTTTCATTCATAACAACAATCTCGCCGGGACCAAGCTCTTTATAATCCGTGTAGCCGAGATTGAGATAAGCAAAGCTTTCAAAACTTGCGCAGAAGCCTTCAGCCTTTTTTCCTATCACAATAGGCGTTCTGCCCATTTTATCCCTTGCACAGTAAACACCCTTTGGTGTTAATATGAGCATACTCATTGAGCCGTCAATCAGCTCCTGTGCATATCTTATACCGTCAATAAAGTTTTCTTTCTGATTGATAATGGCAGCCACAAGCTCTGTGGGGTTTATATCGCCGTTTTGCATTTCAAAAAAGTGGGTGTTGGTTTTAACGATCTGATCAACTATTTCATCCGCATTGTTGATTTTACCCACTGTTGTGATTGCAAAAGTGCCGTGATGTGAGCGAACCAAAATCGGCTGTGCTTCAAAATCCGAGATACAGCCAATACCGTAGTTGCCCTTCATTTCGTTTGATTCTTTCGTGAATTTTGTTCTAAAGGGTGCATTTTCAATGTTGTGGATAGCTTTGTCAAAGCCATTCTCAGGACTGTAAACCGCCATACCTGCACGTCTTGTGCCAAGGTGTGAATGGTAGTCAGTACCAAAGAACAGGTCAAAAACGCAGTCCTCTTTAGATGCAGTTGCAAAAAATCCTCCCATAGCAGTTCCTCTCTAAATTTAGTTTGCGTATGTATTATAGCAGATAGATTATACTATGACAATAGTTAATTGTTAAAAAAAGCGGTGTTGCAAACACCGCTTTTTTGTCGATTATTTAATAGATTCCCTGTTCCATCATTGCCTCAGCAACCTTTTCAAAGCCCGCAATATTAGCGCCTGCAACAAGATTGTAGCCAAGACCGTATTTTTCAGCGGCAGCAACGGAATTTTTGTGTATGTTAATCATAGCCGTATGCAGCTTTTCGTCAACCTCCTCGGCAGTCCAGGAAAGACGCTGGCTGTTCTGACTCATTTCAAGACCGGATACGCATACACCGCCTGCGTTAACAGCCTTTGACGGTGCAACAATAACACCCTCCGTTTCCATAAACAGGTTGAGTGCCTCCTCTGTTGTGGGCATATTTGCAACCTCAATGTAATATTTTGTGCCGTTGGCAATAATCTGTTTTGCCTCGGTTATGCCGATTTCATTTTGTGTTGCACAAGGCATAGCAACATCAACCTTAACACCCCATGGCTTCTGACCCTTGAAGAAGGGGACACCGAATTTGTCAGCATAGTCCTCACATCTGTCCCTGCCTGACGCCCTCATTTCAAGAAGATAATTGAGTTTTTCCTCGGTAATAATTCCGTCCTTGTTATAAACATATCCGTCAGGTCCTGAAATGGTAACAGGTATGCCGCCAAGCTCTGCAATCTTTTTGCATGCGCCCCAGGCAACATTACCGAAGCCTGAAATGCCGAAGGTTTTGCCTTTTATGTCATCATTTTCGTGTTTGAATACCTCGCAGGTGTAGTATACAGCGCCATATCCTGTTGCTTCGGGTCTGATTAATGAACCGCCGTAGGATAAGCCCTTGCCTGTGATAACGCCGTTTTCAAAGGCATCGGATATTCTTTTATATTGTCCGAATAAAAAGCCGATTTCCCTTGAGCCTACACCTATGTCACCTGCAGGTACGTCAACATTAGGACCTATGTGTCTGTAAAGCTCTGTCATAAATGCCTGACAGAAACGCATAATTTCACCCTTGCTTCTGCCCCTTGGATCAAAGTCAGAGCCGCCCTTTGCACCGCCCATAGGAAGTCCTGTAAGAGAATTTTTAAAGGTCTGTTCAAAGCCTAAGAAATACATAATGGATGAGTTAACACTGGGGTGAAAACGAAGTCCGCCCTTGTATGGACCGATGCTTGAATTAAACTGAACTCTGTATCCGCGGTTTATCTGTGTTTTGCCTGCATCATCAACCCATGCTATGCGGAATGTGATGAGCCTGTCAGGCTCTGCCATTCGTGTTAAAAGGTCATCCTCAACATATTCAGGATGCTGTTCAATTACCTTTTCAAGCGAACGGAAAACCTCTTTAACGCACTGTATGTATTCAGGCTTAGCGTTGTCTCTCCGTTTAACTGTTTTAATTACATTTTCAATGTACTCGTTCATTTTCCTACCCCCGTATTTTAATTCAGCAATTCGTATTTTATTGCTAATAATACTATAACATATTAATAAAATAATGCAATGAATATTTGTAATCTTGTTAAATATGCACAAAAAACTCCCTGCTGAGGAACAGCAGGGATTCTGAAGATTAATACTGTTATTTGATAATACCGGTCGCCTGAAGCAGAAGAACAAACAGCAGTATCGGAGCGATAAATTTGATGGTTGCGGTGTAAATAAATTTTCTGCCGAATTTTTCACCGTTCTTTGTAACCTCATCAATAATTGTTTTTGGCTTAGCAACCCAGCCGATAAGAATGCAGGTGAACAATGCAAGCAGCGGCATAAGAATATTATTGCTGAGATAATCAAATACATCAAGAATCTGACCGATTGAGCCGTTAGGCAGCTTGAGCTCAAAGTAAAATTTGTTGTAGCCAAGGCATACGATTGTACCAAATACAAGTGCGTAAACAAGAACGATAACTGCACTTTTTTTCCTTGACAGCTTGAATCTGTCCATAATGCTTGAAACGATTGCCTCCATAATGGAAACAGAGGAGGTGATAGCAGCAAACAGTACCATAAGGAAGAACAGTATGCCGATAACAGTGCCTATACTGCCCATATTTTCAAATACCTTAGGCAGCGAAACAAACATCAGTCCGGGACCTGCTGACATACCCTCTTTGCCCATAAATACGAACACTGCAGGAACAATCATCATACCTGCAAGCAGGGCAACAAGCGTGTCAAAAATTTCAATCTGATTAATGGATTTCATCAGGTTGGTATCATCACTTACATATGAGCCGTATGCAACCATAATACCCATAGCAACGCTGATGGAGAAGAACAACTGACCCATAGCATCCATAAGCGTGATAAAGAACTCTTTAACAGTGAGATTTTCGACGCTCGGGATTAAATAAATCTTTAATCCGTCAAGACCTGTTCTTGTAATGCCTTCATCAGTTGTGTGGCTGAGTGTGAGTGAGTAAATTGAAATACCGATTACAAGAATAAGCAGTATCGGCATAAGCACCTTGCTGAGCTTTTCAATACCCTTATTAACACCGCCTATGATTACGATGGATGTAATCAGCAGAAATACCACCATAAGTGCCAGCGGTGATATCGTGTCAGTTATAAAGCCTGTAAAATATCCGTCGCCAGCAGCCTTAACACCATCACCGGTCAAAAAGGTGATAAAATATTTTATTACCCAGCCGCCGATTGTACAGTAGTATGGCAGAATTAATACGGGAACGATTGTTGCAATAGAGCCGATAAAGCCGAATTTTTTGTTGATAAGCTTGTATGCAGTTAACGGGCTTTGCTTTGTTTTTCTTCCAATGGCAATTTCTGTTGTGAGCAGTGTAAAGCCGAATGTAAGTGCAAGGATGATGTAGATTAAAATAAATAATCCTCCGTTATCCTTAGCAGCCAGATAGGGAAAACGCCAGATGTTTCCGAGTCCTACAGCACTGCCTGCAGCGGCTAAAATAAATCCCAAAGAACCGCTGAAGCTGCTTCTTTTACTTTGTTCCATATACCCTCCACATTTTATAATTTGATATTCCCATTATAAGTGAAGTAATATGTATTTGCAAGTTACTCATTTACAGTGATAAAGCATTAAAGGAAATTGACAATTTGTTATCATAATTATACACTGTACAGCACTTAGACGAAATAATATTATAATGTTTATTATTTTTATTGACATTTTTATATAATAATTATATAATATTGTCGCAATACTGCTAAATAAGGTCTATTTATAATATAAGTATTTTATTTTTTAATTTATATAAATTGTTGTTATTTATCTTATTTTGGTGAGGTACGTATACTATGAATAAGAGGATTTTTCTTTCATCACCCACAATGTATGGTGACGAGCAGGAGTACATAAAAGAAGCATTTGATACAAATTGGGTAGCACCTCTTGGCGCCAATGTTAACGGGCTTGAAAAAAGTATGTCTGATTATCTTGGTATTAGGGGTGCTGTCGCTCTTTCTGCAGGTACTGCTGCACTTCATCTGGCTGTTAAAGCAGCAGGAATAAAACAAGGTGATATCGTTTTTTGTTCTGATATGACATTTTCTGCAACGGTAAATCCTGTTTCATATGAAGGCGGAAAACAGGTTTTTATAGACTGTGAAAAAGAGTCCTGGAATATGGATCCTATCGCACTGAGAAGAGCTGCAGAAAAATACCCACAAGCCAAGGCTGTTGTTTGTGTCAATCTTTACGGTTCACCTGCTAAGCTTGATGAAATTAAAGCTATCTGTAAAGAATATAATCTGATTTTTATTGAAGATGCGGCGGAGAGCCTCGGTGCTAAGTATAACGGTCAGCAGACGGGTACTTTCGGTGATTACAATGCAATATCATTTAACGGAAACAAAATTATAACAACCTCAGGTGGTGGAATGTTTTTGTCAGATGATGTTAAGGCTTGTGAAAAGGTTCTGTTCTGGGCCACGCAGGCAAGAGAGCCTGCTCTTCATTACCAGCATAATGAAATCGGATATAACTATCGTATGTCAAATATTGTTGCAGGTATCGGAAGAGGTCAGTTTAATCATATTGACGAGCATGTTGCTCTCAAAAGGAATATTTACAATACATATAAAAAGGCATTTTCGGATATTGACGCAATAAGAATGAATCCGTTTTTGGAAAACAGTGAGCCTAATTTCTGGCTGTCCTGTATGACAATTGACCCTGCATGCGACGTCACACCGATAATGGTTATCGATGCTCTTGCAGATGCGAATATTGAGGCAAGACCTATCTGGAAACCGATGCATATGCAGCCTGTTTTTGCCGGTTATGATTTTATCACCGCACAGGATGGTGCTTGTGTGGACGAAGACATTTTTGCAACAGGTCTTTGCCTGCCGAGTGATGTAAAAAATACAGAAGAAGATATGGAAAGAATTATAAGCGTTATCAAAAGCTTGTTTTAGGAGATTCTTATGTATAAGTGTGTTAAGAGGTTTTTTGACATAGTTTCATCATTGCTTGCCATTATTGTTCTTGCTGTGCCTATGGTGATACTGGCAGTTCTTATCAGGGTGAAGCTTGGAGGTCCTGTTTTATTTAAGCAGGAAAGACCCGGTAAAGACGGCAGGATTTTCACACTCATAAAATTCAGAACCATGACAAATGCGTGTGATGAAAATGGTGAATTACTGCCTGATGAGGTCAGATTGACTAAATTCGGTATCTTTCTGCGTTCAACAAGTCTGGATGAGCTTCCTGAGCTTTTTAATATTTTAAAAGGCGATATGAGTGTTATCGGTCCTCGTCCGCTTCTTGTTCAGTATCTTCCGAGGTATAACGAGCATCAGTCCCGTCGGCATCTTGTCAGACCCGGTCTTACAGGGTGGGCACAGGTTAACGGAAGAAATGCCATAAGCTGGGAACAGAAATTTGACTATGATGTTGAATATGTTGAAAACGTGAATTTATTTTTAGATATAAAAATTATTTTTATGACATTTGTAAATGTTATAAAAAAAGACGGAATAAGCAGTGAAACCAGTGCTACTATGGAGGAATTCATGGGCACTGAGGAAAAGGAAATTGTAAATGTCTGAATCAGTAATTGTTATAGGAAAAAGCGGTCACGGCAAGGTAATAGCAGATATTATACTTTCAAGCGGAGATAAAGTATTAGGCTTTCTTGATGATGCTTGTAAGGAAAATGAAACTATTCTCGGCTATCCTCTGCTCGGCAGGGTAGAGGATTATGTAAAATATCCTGACTGTAAATTTATTATTGCAATTGGAAATGCAAAAATCAGAGAGCGTATAGCTGATAGTCTTGATGTTAGCTGGTATACTGCCATTCACCCGTCTGCTGTTGTTTCAATGCTTGATGTTGAAATCGGTGAGGGCACGGCAGTAATGGCAAATGCGGTAGTTAATCCGTCAGCGAAAATCGGTAAGCATTGCATTATTAATACAGGCTCTGTTGTTGAGCATGATAACATTCTTGGCGACTATGTTCATATTTCGCCAAAGGCTGTTCTCGCCGGTACTGTTACGGTTGGAAAATCAACACATATCGGTGCAGGTGCTACAGTTATTAATAATTTAACAATTACAGCAAACTGTATCATCGGCGGAGGTGCTGCAGTAATTGGTGATATAACTGAAAGCGGGACATATGTCGGTGTTCCTGCAAGGAGAAAAAATGAAGGTTTTAGTTGCAGCAAATTTTGATTTAGGTCTGTATAAATTCCGCAAAGAGCTTTTAAAGGAATTAATAGACAGAGGTCATCAGGTTTATATTGCACTTCCAAAAGGTGATTTGGTTGCCCCTTTGGTTGAAATGGGCTGTAATTTTGTTGAAACTGATTTGGACAGACGTGGAATGAACCCGTTGACTGATTTGAAACTAATTATAAATTACAGAAAAATACTGAAAAAGATACAGCCTGATTTAGTTATTACATACACAATTAAACCAAATGTCTATATGGGTACGCTTTGCCGAATGATGAAGATACCCTATGTTGTAAATATTACAGGGCTCGGAACAGCCTTTCAGTCCGAGGGTGTAATGCTCAAGGTATTTGTTCAGTTATACAAAGCAGCCTGCAAAAAAGCACAAACGGTTATTTTTGAAAATTGTGCCAATATGCAGCTTTTCAGGGATTACGGCATTGTAAAGGATGAGCAGTGTCTACTCAATAACGGTGCAGGAGTCAATCTTGAAGAATATTCCTTTACAGAATATCCCGATAAAGAACAAATCAGATTTCTTTTTATTGGCAGAGTGATGCGTGAAAAGGGTATTGATGAGCTTTTTAAAGCTGCAAAAAGAATAAAAGCAGAATATGATAATGTATATTTTGATATAGTCGGTCCTTATGAGGACGATTACAAGACTGTTACTGAACAGCTTGTCGCTGACCAGGTGATTGAATATCACGGCTTTCAGGAGGATGTTAAGCCCTTTATTGAAAAAGCACATTGCTTTGTTTTGCCTTCATGGCATGAGGGAATGGCGAATACAAATCTTGAATGTGCAGCTATGGGCAGACCCATTATTACAAGCAATATCAATGGCTGTCTTGAAGCTGTTCTTGAAACACAATCAGGTTTTCTGGCTGAGCCGAAAAATACTGATGATTTATATGATAAGCTTAAAACGTTTGTTGAATTGTCTTATGATGAAAAAGCAAAAATGGGTCAAGCATCCCATAATCATATTGAAGAAAACTTTGATAAAAAAATTATAGTTGAAAGAACCTTGAATAGAATTATTGAGTGAAAATTTGTTTTGACGGAGGATCTATGATACAAAGCTTAATTTGTCTTGTACCTATTGCAGCATTGTTTTTATGGAAAGCAAAAATTGCAGGCATCGGAAAAATTTTTGATGATTATATGAGTGTGGACAATATGCAAAACATCAGGGGTATGTTGGCTATATTGATTGTTATTCATCATTTTTCAGGTATGATAGAAGAAAAATCAGTGTTCTTTTTGTTTAATCACATTGGTTATTTAGTAGTTGCTTTGTTTCTGTTTCTTTCAGGATATGGTCTTGCTTATGGAGTTCAGAATAAACCGGGATATATAAATGGTGTTAAATTTTTGTATACCAGAATTCCTAAGCTCATTATACCTTATTGGGTAGCTGTGATTATTTATGCAGTCGGATACCTTGCTGCAGGCGAACCAATTACATGGAAGGCGATATTATTATCTTTTGTAAGCTTTAAAAACATAGTCGGTTCATCCTGGTATATTTTTGAATTAATTGTACTTTATATCATATTTTTCCTGTCATTCAAAATAAAAAAAAGAAAAATAGCATTATCGGTATTATTCGCTTTGGTTGCAGCATGTGCAATTGTGTTTTATATCGGGGATAGTTTTTTGGAGGTATGGTACAGAAGTATTTTTGCTTTCCCACTCGGTGTTTTTTATTCGCTGAAAAAAGATAAAATAGAATCATTTTTATTAAATAAAACATTAGTCAGATATATTGCGTTGATACTGTCTTTAATTGCTTTGCTTTCTTTAAGATATGCTTGTGTGATACTTGGTTTAACATATTTACAGATTTTATTTGATATTACCAGCTCAGCAATGTTTTCATTGGTTGCTGTTATCATGTTAAGAAAAATAAAGCTGGGCAATAAAGCTCTTAGCTTTTTAGGAAGTATTTCTTTTGAAATATATTTAATTCACTTACTGTTGGTAAAATTGATATACAGTTTCTATTTTAACGGTCAGATTAACCTGCTGTTATATTTTGTAATTTCTATCGTATCAGTAATATTAGTAGCGTATATAATGAGCTTTATAGATAAGAATTTGACTAAGTTATATAGGAAAATCATTACGAAATAACTGACAGCATATTTGTAATTGGAGATAACATTATGATTGATTTAAAAGGAAATGAATATAATGTAAAAAATTATGAGGAAAAGTACAGGAAAATTCAGTTAATTGAGTTAGAGATGCTTAATGAGGTTGATCGTATCTGCAGAAAGTATGGCATTAAATACTTCCTTTGCGGAGGTACGCTTCTTGGTGCGGTCCGCCATAGTGGTTTTATTCCGTGGGATGACGATTTGGATATATTTTTCCCAAGAAAAGATTATATTAAATTTGCAGAAATAGCTCAAAAAGAACTTCCCGATACTATGTTTTATCAGGATTGGCATAATGAATTTGATTATCCCTACAATTTTGCAAAAATTCGTATGAATGGTACAAAGTTTTGTCAAAATGAGATACAGCATCTAAATATGCATCATGGTATATTTATTGACATTTTTCCATTGGATACTGTTCCTGCGGATGAGAGAGAGAGAGCTGCGTATTTGACAAAGGTTACCAGACTCAAGACATTAATGGCAATCAGATATATGTCATTTAAGAAAAACGGCAGATTAAGAAGTATACCGGAATGTGTGGCAATATTTTTATCAAGATTGTTCTTTTCAAAAAAACAAATTCATAATAAGCTTGATAGGTTAATTATGAAATACGATTATCAGGATACAGGATTGTTTGGACAGGAAACCGGCATGAATGCTCTTAAAGAGGTTTATCCTGTTAAATGGTTCAGTAAGCAGGGCGCAATAAGCTTTGAAGGAAAAGAGTTCCCGTGTACAGAGAATAAATATATTGATGAATATATGACTTTTTTCTATGGTGATTATATGACTCCGCCTCCTGATGAAAAGAAATGTCAGGTTCATGATACTACTTCTATTGATTTTGGAGATTATTTTAATGATTAATCCATTAATTTCTATTATTATTCCTTGCTATAATACAGAAAAATATCTTCCTCAATGTCTTGATTCAATTGCTTCACAAACATACAATCATTTAGAAATAATCTGTGTTATTGACGGAAGTCCTGATAATAGCATGGATATATGTAAGCAATATGCTGAAAATGACAGCAGAATAGTCATTATTGAACAGGATAATCAAGGGCTTTCAAGTGCCAGAAACACAGGCATTGATGCTGCTCACGGAGATTATATTATGTTTGTCGATTCTGACGATTGGATAGACCATACAGCTTGTGAAAAGGCAGTTAAGAAGATTGAAAAAAATAATTATGATTTAGTTATATGGTCTTATATCAGAGAATTCACAGATACTCAGAAAGAAAAAATGATTTTAGGTGAATGTGATTTATCATTTGACAGTGAAGGTTGTAAAAAACTTCACAGAAGAATTTTCGGTTTAACTGAGAGTGAGCTGTCAAATCCCGAAAATGCAGATTCATTGGTAACGGCTTGGGGCAAGCTGTACCGTTCTGAGTTGATTAAAAATATTAAATTTGTTGACACGAAAGAAATCGGTACAGAAGATGCATTATTTAATTGTTATGCATTAAAAAATGTGAAATCTGCATACTACATTGCCGAATGTCTGAATCATTATAGAAAGGATAATGATACTTCTCTTACTTCAACGTATAAGAAAAAACTGTTTGTCCGGTGGCTGCATTTATATGATTTGATGGAATTGTGTATTGCAGATAATGACTTAGGTGATGATTTTAAACAAGCCCTGAATAATCGTATATCAATGAGTATAATCGGTCTTGGTTTAAACGAACTGGACAATAAGGTAGGTTTTTCTGTAAAAATAAAAAATATAAAGACAATTATTGCATCTGAGAGATTTAGAGAAGCATATAAAAAATTTACTCTTCAATATTTTCCTGTTCATTGGAAAATATTTTTTATGTTTGCAAAAATGAATTTTGCGGCAGGGGTATTTATTTTGCTTTCAGTAATCAAAAAACTGATAGGAAGGGGATAGCCGGTAATATGGACACAAGTAAAAAAGTTTCAATCATAATGGCAATTTATAATTGTGCGTCTACTTTGGAAGAAGCCATTGATTCCATTTTGAATCAAACATATACGAATTGGGAACTTATAATGTGCGATGATGGCTCTGTGGATAATACATATGCAGTTGCAAAGAAATATGCAGATAAGTATGCAGACAAAATTACTCTTATCAGAAATGAATCAAACAGGAAGCTGCCTGCTACCCTTAATCATTGTTTGAAATATGTCACAGGGGAATATGTTGCCCGAATGGACGGTGATGATATTTCTGTCGAAAACAGATTTGAAAGACAGGTTGATTTTTTAAATAATCATCCCCAATACATTGTTGTAGGCACAGCGATGATTCCGTTTGATGATGACGGGAATGAGTATGGTATCAGAAAATGTGAAAATTGTTTTGATCTAAATAAAAAAAGACAGTGCTTCCACGGAACAATTATGTGTCGTAGGGAAATGTATGACAGACTTGGTGGTTATTGTGAAAAATGGTACGCACAAAGAAGTGAAGATCAGTATCTTTGGTATTCTCTTTCATCAAATAAGGACATGTTAACTTACAATTTAGATGAACCGCTTTACAGAGTGAGAGAAAATACAAATACTTACGGCAGAAGAAGAAATTTGAAAAATGCATTCACTATTTCAATTTGTTTAATCCATTGTTATAAGATGATGAATTTTCCTTTAAAAAAGTATATTAATGTATTAAGACCCTATGCAGGTGCAATTATGCCTGCGAGTTTAATGAGAAATTATCATGATAAACAGGACAAAAGGAACTAATTATGACTTTTTATTTAGCTATTCTATATGTGGTGCCTTTTATTGCGTTTTTAGGTAAGATTTTCGCAAGAAGAAAAGCGTTGCGTTTTAATTCAGATGGAACATTGAAAAATGACGATCGTACTAACTTTTTCTTTGTTTTTATTGTAATGCTTATATTGGTTTTAATTGCAGGACTAAGAAGCTCTTGGAATGATACCGGTGCATATATATTTGAGTATGGCAGAATGACCTCTGATTTTAGTGATTATGTTAAAAATCAGCTTCAATTATTTCAGGGGGACTGGGCATTTACTTTTGTTAATAAATTTATCAAGACGTATATATCCAAAGAACCTTGGGTATTCCTTATGTTTTATTCAGCAGTTACGGTAACGATTACAGTATCAATGTTGGATAAATATTCAAAGGATTTTGATTTGGCGGTATTTCTTTTTATCGCTACACAGCTGTACTGGACACAAATGGGTGCAATCCGTCAAAGCTTTGCTTCTGCTTTGCTGTTTGCGGCTTTTCCATTGATAGAGCAAAAGAAATTTTTTAAATATGCATTAATTGTTTTGGTTGCAGCACAATTCCATAATTCTGCTTATATTTTTCTGCTGTTCTATTTCCTGTGCAGAATACCTGCTTTTTCTAAGTATTCGCTGTGGTTTATAGTCGGAGGTGTTATATTATTTATTTCATATCCGATTACCGGTGAATTTATTAATGAGCTATTGGGCGACTCAAAGTATGGTGATTCATATAGTTCAGGTATATCCGCAAGTAATGACGGTACAAATCCTTTAAGAGTTGTAATTGAATTGGTACCCATTGTATTGGCTTTGGCAGCAAAGGATGATATCAAGGCTAATGAAAAGCATGTTAATGTTGTTTTCAATTTGGCACTGCTTCAGGTTATATTTACTGCATTTTCAATTAAGTATTGGATTTTCTTTAGATTTATTATTTATTCTCAGCCGTTTTCCATTATACTATTATGCTGGGCACTTAAGTATTTACCCTCAAATTCACGCTGGAAAGATGTAATAAGAATATTATGTTTTGGTTTATATTCGGTTTATTACTACATTTTTATGAAACTGTCATCCAGTACTTATATGAGCGATATATTAAATATCAGTGCATATCATTAATACTGTGATTGTTGATTTTTGGTGAAGTCTATGAAGAAGAAAGTATTTGTTTTTTCCCATGCAATGGAAATCGGCGGAGCAGAAAGAGCTTTGCTTGGTTTACTGAATTGTATGGATTATTCCAAATATGATGTGGATTTGTTCTTAATGCGACACAGTGGTGAGCTTATGGAGCTTATTCCTGAAGATGTTAATCTTTTGCCACCTGACAGAAAGTATTCCTCTTTAGCAATTCCTATAATAAATGTTGTAAAAAATGGTGAATTAGATATTGCTTTTGGAAGAATTACAGGAAAGCTCAATGCTGAAAAGTTTAATAAAAAAATGTCTTACTGTAATAGTGAAGCAGCATTGGAATATAGCCATAAATACACACAAAAATATATGCCGATGATGTCCGATAAAGAATATGATTTAGCAATCAGCTTTTTAACTCCTCATTATTTTGTATCGGAAAAGGTGCGAGCAAAAAAGAAAATTGCATGGATACATACCGATTATTCTTATTTGAATTTAGATATTGCTTCTGAACTTAAAATGTGGTCAGCATATGACAACATTATTTCAATTTCCAATGATGTGACAAAAGCCTTTTTAACGAAGTTTCCGTCTTTGGAAAATAAAATCATATTAATTGAAAACATATCTTCTAAAGTATTTATTGAATCGCAGGCAGAAATGTTTGATGTTACCGATGAAATGTCAAATTCCGATATTAAGCTGTTGTCCGTAGGCAGATTTTGTGAAGCTAAAAATTTTGATAATGTCCCGGAGATTGCAAGCATCATCAAGTCAAAGGGAATTGATTTTAAATGGTATATTATCGGTTACGGCGGTGATGAACAGCTTATTCGTTCCAAAATTACCGAGTTTAATATGGAGGATACCGTAATCATTCTCGGTAAAAAGGAAAATCCCTATCCGTATATGAAGGTTTGCGATATTTATGTTCAGCCGTCACGATATGAGGGTAAGGCAGTTACTGTATGTGAGGCTTTGCTTTTAAATAAGCCTGTTGTTATAACCGATTATCCGACAGCTCACAGTCAGATTAAAAATGGATTTGACGGAATCATTGTTCCGCTTGATAATCAGGGCTGTGCAAATGCTCTTGCAGAGATTATGACAGACAAGGAGCTTCTTAATAAGCTTATAGAAAATATGGAGCAAACTGATTATTCAAATGAAAGTGAAATAGATAAATTATATGAATTGATAGAGGATTAATATAATGGAGTTATCTAAAAGCGATACCAAAATGACAAAAGGCTTAGCTATTTTGTTTATGGTTCTTCTTCATTTATTTGCAAGAAAAACAAATCTTCCTTATGAGTGTATTAAATTAGGTAACGGGGTTCCTTTAATATACTATTTTGGTCTTTTTGGTGATTGCTGTGTTGCAATTTATTGCTTTTGCAGTGGCTATGCAATGCAATTGATTTTAGAAAAAGCTAAAAGCCTTAAAGAATATTATAAGGGAAGATTAAAATCACTGCTTAAGTTTTTAACTAATTATTGGATAGTTCTTATATTATTTGTAATTGTCGGATTAATAACAGGAGA
This sequence comes from Ruminococcaceae bacterium UBA7101, assembly GCA_002493325.1. Classification (GTDB taxonomy): domain Bacteria; phylum Bacillota; class Clostridia; order Oscillospirales; family Acutalibacteraceae; genus Eubacterium_R. Next base: position 33,686 of record DKYL01000091.1, on the reverse strand, counting down.
TTCTGATGTACCCGGTTCATTTAAAAACTTTGTTTTGAATTTTTTTCTGCTTAGAAGTTATAATGGTGCTTGGTGGTTTGTATTAATATATGTTATTTTAGTATTGCTTTCGGGAACAATGTATTCTATGGTAAAAAAATATAATCCCATAATTATAAATGTATTATTTATAATTATATATGGTTTGGCTTATATACAAAGAATGAAGGTTGTAATAAATGTTGGAATAGTTTCTGTTGACAGCGTGCTTAGTATATTGGCTTTATTAGGAACATCTATATTACCGTTTGTGTGGGGAATGTATTTTTATAAATACAAGTTATTTACAAAAATAAGACTTTATCTGAATAACCATATTAGTAATAATCTGCTTGTTGTTATTTCAATATTAGCTTTGATTATAATGATTATCGCTCATGGCATAGTTCAGTCATTGATTGTTGCACCATTTACCGGTTTGATAACAATTGTTTTATTTAACGTTGTTAAAAAATCAGAATGGATTAATAAGATATTTTTATTCTTTGGTGAACATTCCACGAATATTTGGCTGACACATATGTTTTTCTATGCAGTTATTTTTAAAAATTTAGTTTTTACGGTTAAATATCCTTTATTAATATTATTATTTATGTTAGCCATTACGATTGGTGTTTCGTATGTTATAAACCTTATATATAAACCTTTGTGTAAATTAATAAAATAATCGGAGTACTGTTATGATACCTAAAAAAATTCATTATTGCTGGTTTGGGGGCAACCCAAAGCCAGACAGTGTTCAGAAGTGCATAAATAGCTGGAAAAGATTCTGCCCTGATTATGAAATCATTGAATGGAATGAAAGCAATTTTGACATTCACTGTATGCCCTTTGTTGAGCAGGCAATTGAGGCAAAAAAATATGCCTTTGCCAGTGATGTGGCAAGGCTTATGGTTGTTTATGAAAACGGTGGTTTATATTTTGATACCGATGTTGAGGTTATTAAAAGCTTTGACGATTTACTTGAGAATAAAGCTTTTCTCGGATTTGAAAGCAATGAATATGTTAATTCAGGTCTTGGTTTTGGTTCAGAGGCAGGTATAGATTTTTTTAAGGAGCATATTGATGTCTACCGAAATAAGACTTTTATAAATGATGATGGGTCTTATAATATGATTGCTTGTCCGCATGTTGCTACAGAGCTGCTGGTCGAAAAGGGTCTTATTTTAAATGGGAAGGAACAGCTTGTTGATGGTGTAAGACTTTATCCCAAAGATTTTTTCAGCCCTTATGATAGTATAACAGGCAAGCTGACAAAGACTGCCAATACATATTCAATTCATTGGTACGATGCCAGTTGGAATAGCATTTCTCAATCCAAATTAAAGTTTAACAGATTGATGAGAAGAATATTTGGTGTTAACAACTTAAATAAAGTGAAAAAGATATTAGGTAAATAGTATGAAAATTAGAACTATTACTTGTCATAAAGTAGATAATCACGGAGCAAATTTGCAGGCATATGCACTTATGCATTATCTTGAGAGTTTGAATAATGATGTTGAAATAATTGACTATGTTCCTGATTGGTTTAAACATTTCAGACCTTTTTATTGCGGAACTCCAAGGTTTGCTGCAAACCCTGTTTTAAAATTTGCCTATATCTGTGCTAAATTCCCAGGCAGAGTGAAGTCTTACAGAAAATATAAAAAGAGTGCACGAAAGGCGAACTTTGATGCCTTTAGGTCAAAATACTATAAGCTTACTGCTCATTATGAGTCCTTTGATGCATTAATGTCTGAGCCTGTTGATGCAGATTTGTTTATTGCAGGCAGTGATCAGATTTGGAATACGATGATGGATAACGGCAAAGATCCTGCATATTATCTTCAGTTTGTTCCTGATGAAAAAGTGACAGCCTCATATGCTGCCTCTTTTTCTGTTTCGGAAATTCCCGAAGGGTTAAAACCTCAGATAAAAAAAAGAATTGATAGCATTGATTATGTTTCTGTAAGAGAAAAATCTGCAATTGATATTTTAGAAGATATGGGAATTTATAATGCCAAGGTCGTGTTGGATCCCGTGTTTTTATTAAATAAGGAACAGTGGAGAGAAATCGAAAGCAATGCTGAATTTGATGATGATTATATTTTAGTCTATGATTTTGAAGGCACAGAGGAAGTAAAGAATTTTGCAGTAAAATATGCAAAAGAGCATAATTTAAAAATATATTCTTTATATAAAAATGATTATTGTGATAAATGCTTTGAGGATGATGGTCCTGATATGTTTTTATCTCTTGTTAAAAATGCAGCCTTTGTTTTGTCCAACAGCTTCCACGCAACAGCCTTTTCATTGATTTATGAAAAAGAGTTCTGTGTTATAAAAAGACAGGAGGGCATCAATTCCAGAATGATAGATTTGCTGGACTCCGTTAAAATTCACGGCAGAATTGTAAGTGAATATAAGGAATTTACTGAAATAGATTATTCAGCAGTTAAAGATTTGCTTAATCTGCAGATAAATCATTCAAAAGAGTATTTAAGTACAGTATTAAATGGGGTAAAATAAATGATTGATAAAGTAAGTCCGAACAAATGCTGTTTATGCAGAGCCTGTTTTGAAATATGCCCGACAGGAGCAATTGATTTTACTGTATCTGAAAATGGTTTCAATTATCCGGCAATAGATTTATCCAAATGTATTAATTGTCAAAAATGTGAGAGGGTGTGCCCGGAGTTAAACAACACTTTTGATGTTGAACTGGGTTTTCCCATTGTCTATGCAGGTAACAGTACGGATGACGAAATCAGAGCTAATAGCTCATCAGGCGGTGTTTTTTTTGAAATTGCCAAGAAAGTAATTGAAGACGGCGGGTATGTTGCAGGAGCGGTTTTCAAAGAGCATTTTCAGGTAAAGCATATTGTTACAAATGATATTGAAACTGTTAAGCGAATGTGTGGTTCAAAGTATGCACAAAGTGACAACATCGGTGAATTTAATAAAATAAAAGATTTATTAAAGGACGGAAATCAGGTTTTGTTCTGCGGTTGTCCATGTCAGGTTGCAGGACTAAAAAACTTTTTGGGTAATAAAACGGAAAAGCTTATAACAATAGATTTTATCTGTCACGGAATACCAAGTCAGGAAATGCTTGATGCATATGTTGCGTACAGAGAAAATAAGATAAAATCCAAAATAGTGGATTTGAAGTTCAGAGATAAGCAAAAGGGCTGGCACTCCAGTTGCTGCTTTTGCTGCAGCTATGAAAATGGAAAAAAATATTATAATCCTATAACAGTTGATCCATATATGAAGGGCTTTTTAAATGGTTACAATTTGAAAGAAGCCTGTTATACCTGTAAATATAAGAATTCGTCTTCAGGCAGTGATATTACTTTGGCTGATTTTTGGGGAGCAGAGACATTATATCCAAAGCTTGATGATAATAAGGGATTATCTGCAATAATTGTTAATTCAAGTATTGGTTCAGAAATTCTTGATACATTGGATTTGAATTTAATGAAAATTCAGTTGGAAGAAGTCGTTAAATATAATAAAAATTACACAACACCGACAAAGATGCATTCTGAACGCAGAGACTTTTTTGAATGTGTAAATAATGAGGGCTATGCTAAAGCTATTGAATCCTTTTTCTGCGAAAGCAAAAAAGAAGAGATAAAGAGAAAAACACTTTATTATGCAAGATGTATTGTGCATAGAATCAGAGGTCAGGAAAAGCCGTTATACTAAGGAGTAATTATGAATAAGTTAACAAAGCTTCATATACAGATTCACGATTATTTTGAGAGAAAAAGATTATATAAATTGTATTCCACTTTCGGCAGTGTTGGAAGAAATGTTCATATGCACGAAAAATGCACTGTTTCCGGCAGAAAACAATTTATAATCGGAGACAATGTCTGGACTGGTGAAAATCTTTTTGTGAAAGCTGAGGGCGGCGTAAAAATCGGCAGTGGTACAATCATATCACGCAATTGTGAAATCTGGACAAGTAACCACAATTATGATTCTGATGATTTACAATATATTCCCTATGATAAGCGAATGGTTAGGAAACCTGTCAATATCGGTGAAAATGTCTGGATTGGTTCTCGTGTTACAATTCTTCCCGGTGTTAATATTGGTGAAGGTGCTGTTGTAGGTGCAGGAGCCGTTGTAACCAAGGATGTGCCTAAAGGCGCTGTTGTTGGTGGTAATCCGGCAAAAATCATTAAGTACAGAGATTTAGAGTTATATGATAAATTAAAGCAGGAGGGCAGGATTTATCTTGATGTTGAATATGATTATGATAAATCATCATTAAGAAAATCGCAGTGGTAAAATGTCAAAGAAAAAGTTTAGTCTGGTTGATATGGAGTTTTCTCAAACAACGCAGAGTGTTGTAAATTTGGTTGCAAATGTTTTGTCTTTTGCAGTTTCTCTGGTAATAAGCTTTTTTATATCTCCGTTTATTGTTAAGCACTTAGGTGTAGAGGCTAATGGTTTTGTAACCTTATCTTCAAATTTTGTAAGCTATGCCAATGTTTTGAAAGCTGCATTAAATTCTGTCGGAAGCAGATATATAATGGTATCTTACCATAAAGGTGATTTTGAAAAAGCAAATAAATATTATTCATCACTATTCTATGGTGATTTGTTCCTTGGAGCTATATTTTCGGTTGTAAGTGCACTTTGTGTATGGAAGCTTGAAAGTCTTATAAATATTCCGGATAATCTGGTAAAAGATGTTAAAATAATGTTTGGAATTATATTCCTCAACTTTGTTTTTAACACAATAACTACTATATTCAGCAGTGCACCTTACATAAAGAATAAGATTTATCTTCAGTCTATAAGAGATATTCAGAGCAGCTTAGTCAGAGCAATCTTGTTGTTGGTTTTATTTTCTTTTTTTGCCCCAAATGTTTATTACACAGGATTAGCCGCTTTAATTCCGAATATGGTTGTGATTATGTATAACATATATTACAAAAAGAAGCTTGTTCCTGAATTAAAAGTGAGTAGAAAAAACTTTTCAATTGCGACTATAAAAGAGCTTGTTTCACAGGGAATATGGAATTCCATAACGCAGATTGGTATGCTTTTGTGCACCGGTTTGGATTTGCTTATTGCAAATCTGTATATCAGTGAAACGGATATGGGTATTTTATCTGTTGCTAAAAGTATGCCGAATGTAATAAGCGGATTAACAAGCTCGCTTGCCAGTGTCTTTTATGCTCAGATGATTTTGTATTATGCGAAGGATGACCTTGAAGGTCTTACTAAAATCGTTAAGCGCTCGTCAATGATTATTGGTGCCATTGTAACGATTCCGGTTGCCTTTTTGATTAGCTATGGTACTGAGTTTTATAGCTTGTGGCAGCCTACACTTGATGCAAAGCAGCTTCAGATGCTGTCCATTTTGACAGCGCTAACATATGTGTTTTATGCCGGCGGCACTAATATTTCAAATATCTTTACTATAACACTGCATGTCAAGCAAAATGCATCAGCAATTATAGTTACCGGTTTCGCAAGTATTGTTGTTACACTGCTTTTATTAAAATATACAAACCTTGGAATAATTGCAATTGCAGCTGTAAGTCCTATATTATCAATTATCAGAATTATTTTCTTCAATATTCCGCAAACAGCAAAATATATAGGCAAAAAGAAAACTGAGTTTGCACCGGTAATCCTAAGATCTGTTTTGGGTACAGTTATATTGAGTGGTTTAGGTTATTTATTAAAACTTGTGCTTCCCGCTGATTCCTGGGTAATGCTCATTCTTTCTGCAGTTGTATTCGGAGTTTTATCTTTAGGATTAAATGTGATTGTTTTTATGAACAAAGATTCACGAAAAGAGTTTGGCGGAATGATAAAGGCAAAATTACATATCAGTAAATAGAGGCGTTTTTATGGAAAAAGGTTTAATATCAGTAATTATACCTGTGTATAATACTGCAGATTATTTAAAGATTTGTATAGGTTCTATATTATCTAATACATATAAAAGTCTTGAGGTTATTTGTGTTAATGACGGCAGTCAGGATAACAGCAGTCAGATACTGCATGAATTGGCAGATAAGGACTGCAGAATAAAAATTATTGACAAGGAAAATCAAGGCGTTTCTGTTGCAAGAAATAATGCTTTGGATGCGGCAAACGGTGAATATATTTCATTTATTGACAGTGATGATTGGCTGCATCCTCAGTTTTATGAAATACTGCTGTATTTGTTAGAGGAGAAAAGGTCTGATATTGCTGTATGTCAGTTCAAGAGCTGTAAGGGTTATGAAGAAGACTTTAAATCCTATAAAAGCTTAGATGATATTTCTTATGTAAGACATAATGACTCGTCACAAATCAAGAGTGTTGACAGGCTTAATGTTACAAGAGCATTGTATAGAGCAGAGGCAATCGGGGATATACGATTTAAAGAAAAATTAACACGCGGTGAAGACGTTTTGTTCAATATGGAGGTTTTCTTTAAAAATAATCCTTCCGGTATTACTGTCACGAAGGAAGAGCTCTATTACTACTATCAAAGAGAGGACTCGGCAATTCATAGCCCGTCCAATATTGTAAAGGTTGATTCTATTGATTGGTATTTAAGTCATATTGAAGAATTTAATACGGATTATTCTAAAAAAGAAGTAGTGAATGAAGCTATAAAATCCTTGCTATGGCTGAGGCTTTCCTACCGGTATTCTTATAATAAGAAAGAACTGCGTGAGATTGTAAAGCCGAGAATAGAACAGTGCAGTAAGTATTTATATTTGTTTGGAGATAAAAAAAGAAAGATGTATCAGATTATACTGGCACATCCCTTTGTGTATAAAGCTTTCAGAATTTTTCAGGATAAGACGATATTGCTGACAATCTATGATTTAAAGCATCCGCATTCGGTAGCGGAGAATAAAAATAAAAAGTGGAGAAAGTATGTATACAGCTTTCTTTCAAAGCTTTAATGGTGTAAATTTATGAGTAAGTTAAGAGATGTTATAATAAAGATAGTGCTTTTTGTGTTGAAAAAATGTAAGATTAAAAATTATATCGTTTTTGAAAGTTTTCCTTTTTATTCTGATAATACAAAATTTGTATTTGATGAGCTCGTTAAAAGAAATGTGAATAAAAAGTTCAAGATGATATGGATAGCGGATAGAGGTACAAACTCAAAAGTTATTGATTGCGAAAATGTAAAAATAATTGAAGGCAATAATTTTCTGAACAGCTTAAAAAAACAGTATGCTATTTCTGCAGCAAAGGCTGTTATTGTATCTAATGATCTGCTGAAAAAAATCAACCCGAGAAAGCAGTTGTTCATTGATCTTGCCCATGGAGCCGCACTTAAAAATTGCAGCAGTCATTATAATTTGCCTGACTGTTATGATAAGGCTGTTTGCTTATCTCCGTATTTAGCAAAATATGACGCTGTTAATTTTAACTGTGATGAAGAAAAAATGCTGCCCCTTGGCTATCCGAGAAACGATTTGTTATTTGGCAATAAAATAGATCTGCATAAATATTTTTCAGATTCAGAATTTGATAAGGCTGTTTACTGGATGCCGACATACAGACAGCACAAAAACGGAAAATATAACCCAAGCTCGATTGCATTTCCTATCATATATGATGAGGATATTGCAAAAGCAATAAGTCAAAAGGCGCTGGACGAAAAAGTTTTAATTATCGTTAAACCGCATCCGGCTCAGGATATGAGCAGAATACAAAAGCTTAATTTAAGCAATTTAGTATTTATTGATAATCATTTTCTGTCAGAAAATAATATTGAAAATTATGAATTATTGCGCAGTGTTGATGCTTTGATTTCAGACTATTCCTCTGTTTATTATGATTATTTGCTATGCGATAAGCCAATAGGTCTTTGTTTTGATGATTTTGAAGAATATAACAGCAATGAAGGCTTTACTGTTGACCCTGATTTCATTTTGGCGGGCGGTGAAAAAATCTATAATACACAGGATTTGTGTGATTTTATTGAAAGAATAGCAAACGGTGAGGATACACTGAAAGACAAAAGAAATGAAATAAAAGATTTATGCCATCAATACAAAGATAATCAGTCAACTCAAAGAGTTGCCGACTATATTTTAAATAAATTAGCAGGAGAAATTTGAAATGGGAATAAAAATATCTGTTATTATACCGGTTTATAATGCTGAAAAATTTATAGGGTATTGTTTGGATTCCATATTATCTCAGAATTATAATAATTACGAGATTATAGCCGTTGATGATGGCTCTACTGATAATAGTCCGGGTATTTTAGATGAATATGCTAAAAATAATAGCCAAATAAAGGTATTTCACAAAGAAAACGGCGGTGTTTCTTCGGCAAGAAATTTAGCAATAAAAAATATTTCGGGTGATTATGTTTGTTTTCTGGATAGTGATAATGCTATTCCGCAAGGGGCTTTATCTGTTTATGCAAAGGAAGCTGAGACCAACAAGGTTGATATTGTTCAGGGCTATATGGATGTATTGCGTATTGAAGAAAAGGATAATTATATTCCTCTTAAATTAAATTATAATCCTGATGAAACTAAAATAGTCAATACAGCTGAATTATGTACAACAGGAAGATATAAATTAAATGTTACGGGAAAATTATATAGAGCTGATATTATTAAGAAATATTCATTTCCTGAAAATACATGGGATGAAGATGTGTTTTTTAACGGATTGCTTTTTTGTGATGAAAATATCAATAATGCTGCAATTGTTAATTATTCAACCTATTTAAATCTTGTGGTTCTTACTTCTTTAACGCATTCATTTGATGCTAATCAATATTTTAAGAAGTATAAAACCCTTCAAAAATTGTTGGTTTATGTTAATGAACATTGTGATAATGACAAAATAAAACTTCATTATTTGACTTTTGTGGCAGACAGAATGGGAAAATATAAATACACAATCATACAAAAGGGCGGCTATGATAAGGAAAAGAAAAAATACATAAGAAATGCTCAGAGGAAGGTTTTGCCTGTATTTTTAAAAAATAAAAATATTCCCTTAAAAACAAGATTGTTTAAAACCTTTGTATGTTTAGGCAATATTTATGCAATTTTGTTATGTTTGCATGATCCTTCTTTACTAAAAAAAGCATTGCATGGTGAGTTGCCTGATCTGAACTTTTAGGAGAATGTTATAATGAGTCAAGAATTAAATAATTTAGATAAATTAAGAATTGTTGAAGTGGATATTTTAGACAAGGTGGTATCTATCTGTGAAAAATACAATCTGAAATATTATCTTGCTTATGGAACGCTTATAGGCGCAATAAGACATAAAGGCTTTATTCCTTGGGATGATGATATTGATATCTGGATGTTCCGTGAGGATTATGACAAATTTGCAGAAATTGCACCAAAAGAGCTGGGTAATCAGTATTTTTATCAGGATAGAAATACGGATAAAGAATATCCATATCATTTTGCAAAGGTTAAGGCAAACGGAACAGAGCTCGTTCAAAGCTCAACAAGAGAGCTGAAGATTCACAATGGAATCTACATTGATATATTCCCGTTAGATAAAGCACCTGCTGAAGAAGATTTAGATGCATATATAAAGCAAATCAGAGAACTAAAAAATAAATCAGAGTTGATATACGGATATAAGGAAAGAAACAAAATCAAATCTCTTTGCTTTAAAATATTAAGAAAAAGCTTCTACTATAAATCAATACATAATAAAATCGAAAAAACAATGAAAATGTTTAACAACACTTCTTGTAAATATTACAGATATAATTTTGGCTATAATAAATTATATATAACAAAAGATGATTTTGGAGAAGGCATTTTCGTTGATTTTAAAAATAAGAGGTACATTGTTCCGAAAAATTATGATAAGGCGCTGACTCAGGTTTACGGTGACTATATGAAATTACCTCCTGAAGAACAGCAGATATCAAATCACAACAACATTGATGTTGATTTTGGTGAGTATTTCAAATAAAATCAAGCCGATGCTGATTTGTTAATAATTTAGGTGAAGCATATGAAAGAATTGATGAATTCAACATTTTTGATAACAGGGGCAACAGGAATGATTGGGCAAAATATTGTTGCTCTGCTGAAGAAGTTAAATGAAGAAGAAAATCTGAATATTAAAATTATTGCCCATGGTCGAAACGAAGCAAAAGTAAATCGGTTATTTAATGATACTGACATTGTTAAATTGGTGTGTGATATAAACGATATTTCGTATGACAAAGAGATTGATTATATTATCCATACAGCCGGTGTAACAGGTGGTAGCAAGCAACATCTTGATTTTCCGATGACAACAATTCTGACTGCGTTGGAAGGAACCAAGAGTGTGTTGGATTTAGCAGTTGAAAAAAATGTTAAAGGATTGGTTTATTTATCTACCCTTGAGGTTTATGGTGATACCGGTTTCAGTAAGGAAGATAAGGTCGAAAATAAAGGTGGCTTTATTGACCCGACGAATGTAAGAAGCAGTTATCCTGAAAGCAAGAGAATGTGTGAATGTATGTGTGCGTCATATACCAAGCAATATGGTGTGCCTACCTATATTGCAAGATTAACTTCAACTTTTGGTTATGGCGTTTCATATAGTGATAAACGTGTTTTTGCTCAATTTGCCAGAAGTATTATCGAAAATCAAAATATTGTATTGAAATCAACAGGTGAAACTGTAAGAAATTATTGTGATGCTGAAGATGCCGCAATGGCATTTTTAGTCATGTTGATGAATGGTACACCGGGAGAAGCATATAACGTAGCCAATATGAATACTGAAATTTCCATTAAGGATTTGGCATTGAAATTTATTGATAATTTCCCGAATAGTAAAACGAAGCTGGTTTTTGATATATCTGAAGCGGAAGCAGCAAAATTAGGCTATAATAAAGTTCAGCGTAACGTATTGAATTCTGATAAGTTGTTTTCTATTGGGTGGAAGCCTAAGTTTAGTTTGGATGAAACAATTGTTAAACTGGTGAAATATATGAGTCAAAATAAATAGGGGGATATTTATTATGAATATCGGAGCAATTTTAGCAGGAGGAAAAGGTACAAGAGTCGGAGCCGCTGTACCAAAGCAGTTTTTAGAAATAAAAGGGAAACCTATTATTCTTATGACAGTTGACAAATTTTTAGAGTCAGATCTTTTTGATTTGATTTATATTTGTGTTAACGATATGTGGCTGGGATATACGCAGAAGTTAATATCTAATAAGTATGGAAATGCTCTTGACGGAAAGATAAAAATTGTCACCGGCGGAGAAGAGAGAATGATGTCGTTGTTGAATGTTATTAATGATATCGTGAAAAACTATGGTGCAAACCATGATGACATTGTACTGACCCATGATGCAGTCAGACCTTTTGTTTCTTATGATATTTTAAAGGATTGTATTGAAAAAACGAAAGAGCATGGCGTAACAATGGCGTCAATTCCTGTTGCTGATACAATTTATAAGAGTGAAGATAAGGAGCATTTAATTTCTACTTATGATAGAAAGAAATTATGGATTGGACAAACTCCGTCAGGCTGCAGAATGGATTTGTTTAATGAAGTTATCTCTTCATATACATATGATGAGCTTATGAGTATGACGGGTACTTCTCAATTGTTCGTTAATAAGGGTATTGATATAACTATCAGTCTAGGCAGTGTAAGTAATATTAAAATCACTACGCCTAATGATATAAAATTTGCAGATTTTATTACAGATTAAAGGAAAGTTATGGATATTGTTAATTCAATAAAAAATAAAAAAAGAACCTTATATTGGGATAACGTAAAATTTTTCTTGATTTTATTTGTTGTTATCGGGCATTTTTGTGATTCGTTAACCAATATGGGTACAGCATATCAGGGAGTATATATTTTTATTTATTCTTTCCATATGCCGATGTTTCTTTTTGTATCAGGACTTTTTACAAAGTATGACGATAAACACAAATTAAGAATAGACAAAATTGTGTTTTATTTTATTCTGGGGTACATATTTAAAATATTAATTTATCTTATTCTTTTAGCTGCCGGTACCAACCCTGATTGGAGCTGGCTGAGCACCAATATAGCTCCTTGGTATTTATTTGTGCTTGGCGGTTATCTTCTAACGGCATATTGTGTAAGAAAATTAAATCCGTATTTAGTTATGTTTATAAGCATTGCGATTTCGCTTGCAGCAGGATATTTTTCTTTTATTGATGATTTTCTTACTATATCAAAATTTATTGTGTTTTTTCCATTCTTTTATTTGGGCTTTTGTTTAAACCCAAAGGATGTTCTGAATTTTCTTAATAAAAAAGCCGTTAGAATTATTGGGATTGTTATATTGCTCGCATTTGCGTTATGCTGTGTATTTTTAACAGATTATGTTTATGCTATGCGTCCTGTTTATGCAGCATGGCATGATTATTCTGAATTCCCATTCTCACAAAAATACGGATTGTTTATCAGAGTTTTTCAATACATCAGTTCATTTGCAATAATGCTTGGCGTAGCTTCAGTTATACCAAGAAAGAGCTTGGGGTATGTAACTGATGCAGGAAAACGCACATTAGCTATCTATTTCTGGCATTATTTGATTATAAAGCCAATTGGTTCATTAGGATTTGGCGTCATGCTTATTAATAAATTGGGTGCACTGGGTGTAATAATGTGGTTTGCTTTATCAATTATTTTAACTTTGGTTTTAGGCTTGCCTGTTTTTACAAAGCCAATCCTCTTTTTGCAGAATATGATAAATAAGCTTTTGATAAAGCTTAGATTGGTTCAAAGTTAAATTCTGTAGATACAAGGCGCTTTTATTCCGCATTGTTGTGTTATTTTTTAGGTTTTGTATGAGGTGTCATTATGAATATAGTAGCAATTCTGGCTAATGGTGTTGGTTCGCGTTTTGGAAGTAATGTTCCGAAACAGTTTCACAAAATCAACGGCAAAATGGTAATTGAATATGTTATCGAGTCCATTCTTGAAGGAAAAAAAGTTGACAAAATTGTTGTGGCTACAAATGTTGAGGCAAACAGCGTATATCTTGCGGATATCTGTGAGCAGAACAACATTGATTTAATTGAGGGCGGGAGCACCCGTAACCGCACGTTGCGCAATGTTCTTAATTACATTGACAGCAGGTATGACTGTAAAAAGCTCATTGTGTGTGATGCAGTGCGTCCGATGATAACTGGTGTGCTTATGGATAAGTATTTTGAACTGCTGGATAGCTGTGATGCTGTTGTAACTGCACAGAAAATTACCGATTCACTGGGCTGTTATGATTTTCAGAAGGTTAACAGAGAGCGTTATTATCTTATGCAGTCGCCTGAGGGCTTTGATTTCAAGCTGCTTAATGACAGCTTTGATTCGGAGTCAGAGCTGACAGAGGTAACACAGCAGCTTCCTGAGGAAAGTAGAATTGAACTTTGTTTTGATTTTAATAATAATTTTAAGCTAACCTATCCTGCTGATTTGAAATACCTTGAGGCGCTTATTAAGGACAGAGAAAATCATGTTGAAGTTGATAACATTTTGAATAATGTTGTAAGGCTGAAGAAATATCTTGCTAAGTATTATCCAAAGGAAGCGAGGGAATGGGTTAATACCTTAAAAAGCGAAATACCCAGCCTTTTGAAGAAATGGCAGATTGATGAATATAAGGTTATAAAAACCTCTCACTTTGGTATTATTTTTATTGCACACAGCATTAAGTACGGAAAGTGTGTGCTTAAAATTATTCCTCCGTTTATTGGAAGATATGAGCAGGAATGCTCCTGCTATCGTTCTTTGAATGCAAGCTTCATGTGTGAACTGCTTGATTTTGACGATAGCTGCTCAGCACTTCTTATGGAATATTGTTATGAAGCAGCTGAACCTGATAAAGAAACTGTAGTGTCTTTCTTTGATAAAGTGCTGCATGGTGCTGTCAATAAGTATTCTGATATGGATGCTTCAGGCTTTCATAATTATTCAGACATTCTTCATCAAAAAATTAACGAGAACAGCTTTGATTATGAGCATGAAAAAATTATGCTTTATGTAAATAAAGCAGTTCGGCTCTATGATGATACGTTTAAAGAACAGGACAGCGTGTTGATTCACGGTGATTTACACAGTTATAATATAATGTCAAAAAACAATCAGCTTGTGGCAATAGATCCGATTGGCTATATTGCACCGATTGAAATAGATATTGCGCGTTTTATAGGTACTGAATTAACTGATGGAAACGGTGATATCAGCAAGAATTATAGGCTTTTGCTTGAGCAGTTTTCATCAATTGCTGACCCTGAACGACTGAACAAAGCTTGCTTTATTGATATTGTTTTCAGACTTCATAACAGTTTGTTTGAAAATGAAAATTATGATTTAACAGACAAATGGTTAAATGTATTAAGTCAGATTGCATAAAAAATACCCTTACTGTATATTACACAGTAAGGGTATTTTTGTCATTTGTTCAAATTTTATTTTGTTTTTCTCCATGTGTTAGGGCTGAAGAGAAGAATTATCGGAAACAGCTCAAGTCTGCCTGCCAGCATATCAAATACTAAAACCAGCTTTGACAGTGCATTAAAATCGGCAAAGTTACCTGTTGGTCCTACCAGATCAAGACCGGGTCCGATATTGTTGAAGCAGGCAATAACAGCAGTGAAGCTTGTGGTAGGGCTGAAATTGTCAAAGGATATGAGAATTACCGAAATTACCATAGTTATAATGTAAATATTCAGGTAAGAGGTTACGCCCTTCATTATTCTGTCATCAACAGTTTTTTTGTTGATTCTGACCTTGACCACTGCATGCGGACGGAGCATTTGTCTTATATCACAAAGCATCTGCTTGATGAAAAGCTCGGCTCTGACAATTTTCAGTCCGCCGCCTGTGGAGCCTGCCGAGCAGCCGACGCACATCAGGATTACAAGCAGAACTTTTGAGAATGTAGGCCACCGGTTAAAGTCTGCTGTGCAGAAGCCCGTGGTGCTCATTATAGAGTTAACCGTGAAGAAGGAATCCCTTATTGCCGTGGAAATATTGCTGTACATACTTGAAATGTTCAGTGTAATAAGAATAACGCTTGTCACATTCAAAATGATGTAGCCTCTTAATTCCTCGTCTTTGAACACATCCTTAAATCTTCTTGTTAAAAAGAAATAATACAGGTTGAAGTTAATTCCGAACAGAAACATAAATATTGTCAGTACCCACTCGGTAAACGGACTGTTATAGCCCAAGATGGAATTGTTCAAAACGGAAAATCCGCCTGTACCTGCTGTTGAAAAGGCATTTACAACACAGTCAAAGAATCTGATATTATCTCCTGAAATCATACTGCCGAAATAAAGTACGGCAATTTCAAGAATCGTCATCACAAAATAGATAATATATAAAATTCTTGCACTGACTGAAATTTTTGATGTTACCTTACTGGCTGTGGGACCGGGTACCTCAGCACGCATAATATACATCTGATTGCCCTTTGCCTTAGGAAGAATAGCAATCATAAAGGAAAGTATACCCATTCCGCCTATCCAGTGCGTAAAGCTTCGCCAGAAAAGGATTGACTTGGGAAGTGAGTGTATTTCCGTAAGAATGGATGCGCCTGTTGTTGTAAAGCCTGATGCGGTTTCAAACACAGCGTCGATATAATTTGGTATTGCCGAGCTTATCACAAAGGGCAGAGCACCTAAAAGTGACATAATAATCCACGCCAGTCCGCAGATTGCAAAACCCTCTTTTGCAAAGATATTAAAATTTTTCGGCTTTTTAAATGTAAGAAGTGCACCCATTGCAACAATAATTGCAATGGGGATTAAAAAGCTCTGAACGCTTGCCTCGGCAAATCCGTTCAGTGAGTAATAAACCATTACCACCAATGGCAACAGCATTAATGCACCAAGGATCAACAATATTTTACCCAGGTAATATGAAACTGCTCTGAAATTCATTTTTTCTCCTACTGTAAAATATCGTTCAATTTATTAATAATCTGATCCTTGGAAACAATAATAACCAAATCACCCTCACGGATTTCATCATTACCGCCCGGGAATATGATTTTGTTGTTTCTGTTAATTGCTGCAATCAGAACATTCTTTCTGATTTTTAATTCGGAAATCGGCTTGCCAATAATGCGAGAGCTTTTGTCTGCAAAAAATTCGCTTGCCTCAATTTTACCGTCCACCAGCTTATAAAGTGTACGCATATTTGCAGAGCTTGCATTTTCACTTGCTCTGACATACTGTGTAATCATAGATACAGTGATGTCGCTTATATTGATAATTGTGTCAAGTCCCACATCATCAAGCAGCTTGCTGAGCTTTGAATTTTTAACTTTTGTAATGGTTTTGGATACGCCTGCTCTCTGTGCATAGAGTGAAACAAGAAAATTGGTTTCATCGGTTTTGGTAAGTGTAACAACTGCATCCATATTTTCAAGACCCTCTTCGTCAAGAAATTCATGGTCATTGGCATCACCATTGATAATTGTAGCAGAGGGAATGAGGTCAAAAAGCTTTTCACACTGCTTTCTGTCCTTTTCAATAATAACAACATTTTTGCCCAGTGCCATAAGCATATCACTCAGGTAAATGCCTGCCCTGGAGCCGCCTATAATCATTATATTTTTAAGCGTTTTATTTTTTGAATTAATCAGTGCTCGTCCTATGCTCGCAAGCTCCTTGTGAGCGCCTGTAATATGGATTTTGTCATTTATCCGAAGTACAAAGTTACCATTTGGAATAAATACGTCGTCGCCCCTTTCAACGGCGCATATGAGCATATTGTTTGTGAGCTTTGATGAAATACTGCCTATGCTTGAGCCTGCAATATTTGAGCTTTCCTTAATTTTGTACTCAGCCATATCAATAATTCCGTTGGCAAAGGACTCAATGTTTCTTGCGTCAGGGAATTGTAAAATTCTGCTTATTTCAAGTGCAGCAGCGAAATCAGGGTTAATCATTATAGATATTCCCAGCTCATTTCTCATAAAATCAAACTGTGCATTATATTCAGGATTTCTGACTCTGGCAATGGTTTTCCTTGCTCCGAGCTTTTTTGCTATAAGGCATATAAGTATATTGTTTTCGTCGGATTCGGTTGTGGCTATCACAAGCTGTGAGGTGCTGACACCTGCCTCCTTTAAAACATTAATGTGTGTGGCACATCCGCAAATGCCCTGAATATCAAGCTTGTCAACCAGATTTTCAACAACACGGGGCACAATGTCAATTATTGTTACATCGTGCTCCTCATTGCTCAGGCTTTTGGCAAGTTTTCTGCCAAGATTACCTGCTCCGATAATTGTAATGTCCATAGTTCCTCCACAATTTATGACATATAAATGAATTCATACAATCGTTATACCATAAATTATTTTCATAATCAATACTTATTTAT
The DNA here is from genome assembly GCA_002493325.1 of Ruminococcaceae bacterium UBA7101. Lineage (GTDB taxonomy): Bacteria > Bacillota > Clostridia > Oscillospirales > Acutalibacteraceae > Eubacterium_R. The sequence continues at coordinate 16,310 of DKYL01000091.1, read as the reverse complement.
AGTCATTATTCTATTTACTTATTTTTATTTTTATGATAAAGTAATAATTAAAGGAGTGGACGTTATGAATATTTGGCACGATATATCACCCAAGAGGATTAAATGCAACAGATTTTATGCTGTTATTGAAATTTCCAAGGGTGGCAAAAATAAATATGAGCTTGACAAGGATACAGGTATGCTTAAGCTTGACAGAGTTCTTTTTACATCAACACATTATCCTGCAAATTACGGCTTTATTCCCAGAACCTATGCAAGCGATAATGACCCGCTTGACGTTCTTGTGCTCTGCAGTGAGCAGATTCAGCCGATGACAATTGTGGAATGTGTTCCTATCGGTGTGCTTATTATGGAGGACAGCGGTGCAAGGGATGAAAAGATTATTGCCGTTCCTGTCAATGACCCCAACTATAACGGTTACAGCGACATTGACCAGCTTCCTCAGCACAGGTTTGATGAAATCAAGCATTTCTTTGAGGTATATAAATCTCTTGAGCATAATAAAAATACATCTGTAACTGAGGTTAAGCCGCGTGAGGTTGCAGAGCAGATAATTCAGAGCTGTATTGACAATTATATTGAAAATTATCAGCTGTAAATCAGGCTTTGTAAACAGCCTGAAATCATTGTGAGAAGGGGATTGTTATGAAAAAGGATTGGTACAAGGAGCTTGTTGTTTATCAGATATGGCCTCGCTCGTTCTGCGATGGAAATGGTGACGGCATCGGCGATTTGGAGGGTGTTCTCAGTAAGCTTGATTATATAAAGGACCTTGGATGTAACTGCATCTGGTTTTCACCTCTCTATCCTTCTCCGAATGCAGATTTCGGCTATGATATAGCTGATTATAAGGATATACATAATGATTACGGAGATCTTGAGCTGTTCAGGCGTGTTCTGGATGAGGCTCATAAGCGTGATATCAAGGTGATTATGGATTTGGTTGTTAACCATACCTCTGATGAGCATAAGTGGTTTGAGCAGTCAAGGGATGTTCACTCACCTTACCACGATTATTATATCTGGCGAAAAGGAAAGGCAGGCGGTAAAAGACCGCCGAACAACTGGCTTTCCTGCTTTGAGGGTGGTGCATGGGAGCAGGATGAAAAGTCAAAGGAATACTATCTGCACGTTTTTGCCAAAAAACAGCCTGACTTAAATCACGATAACCCCAAGGTGCGTGAGGAAGTAAAGGATATTATGCGTTTCTGGCTTGATATGGGTGTTGACGGCTTTAGGGAGGATGTTATTACCTTCATTTCAAAAAAGGAAGGACTGCCTAACGGATTTCCTATTCCTGCTGCCTGCGGCATAGAGAATTATATGGATGGTCCGAATATCCATAAATATCTGAAGGAATACAGAGAGGTTACGGATCAGTATGACTGCTTCACAGTCGGCGAAGCCCCTATGATGACGCCCAATAACGCACTTAAATATATTGATGAAAGCAATAAAGAGCTTGATATGATGTTCCATTTTCAGCATATTGAGGCTGACTGCTTTATGGTGGATTACATACAGAAAAAGTTTGATTTAAGAAAAATGAAGAGAGCATTCTCCTCCTGGCAGGAAAAGCTGAGGGGCAGGGCATGGAATACTCTGTATATTGAAAATCACGACCATCCCCGTATTATTTCACGCTACGGCAGTGAAAGATACAGAGTTGAGTCAGGTAAAATGCTTGCAAATATGTATATGCTGCAGCAGGGCACACCGTTTATCTATCAGGGTCAGGAGCTTGGTATGCTGAATATCAGGCACGAAAGCCTTGATGATTATGTTGATGTGTTTATGAAAAACAATTATAATGTTGCGGTTAATAAGGTGCGTCTTAACAAGGATAAGGCTTGGGAGTGGGCTGTCAGGTCAACACGTGATAATTCACGTACTCCCGTTCAGTGGGATGACAGTGACAATGCAGGATTCACCAGCGGTACACCTTGGTTTCCCGTAAATCCGAATTACAAGCAGATTAATGCGAAAAAGGAAATGGAAGACCCGAATTCCATTCTGAATCATTATAAGGCATTAATTAAATTTAAGCGTGAGAATGAGGTTGCAATATTCGGCGATTATAAGGAGCATTATAAAAATTCCGATAAGCTGTATGTTTATGAGCGTAATTATCTCGGAAAAAGGCTTCTTGTCATCAATTCTTTCAGTGAAAGCACTGTTCCTTTTGAAGCACCAAAGGGCTTCAATCTTGAGGAAGGAAAGCCGATTTTATGTAACTATGCAAATCCAACGGTTCAGGGCAACGGTTTTAAGCTGAGACCTTATGAAACAAGGGTGTATGTTTTTGAATAAATTATCAGATTAAAACAGTTATATGTCAGAGGAGAAAAAATGGCTATTGTTGAAGTATTGAAATATAACGGACAGCCCAATGTTTTTGCATGGAAATATCCGAATGAGGAGCTTGGCACATGGACCCAGCTTATTGTTAACGAGTCACAGGAGGCTGTGCTATATAAAGGCGGTCAGGTTTTTGATGTGTTTGGAGCAGGTACTTATACGCTTGAAACACAGAATATTCCGCTTTTAAATAAACTTATAAATCTTCCTTTCGGCGGTAAATCCCCGTTTTCTGCCGAGGTATGGTATGTTAATAAGGCACACAGCTTAAACATAAAATGGGGTACTCCGTCACCGATTCAGATACAGGATGCCAAATACGGCATTTTCGTACCTGTCAGAGCACACGGCTCATTTGGTATTCAGATTGAAGATGCGAAAAGCTTTCTTGTCAAAATGGTCGGTACGCTGGGATATTTTGATGAGGAGTCCATAACAAAGTATTTCAGGGGTATTTATGTTACTACCGTTAAGGATGCTATATCAAGCTATCTGATTAAAAAGCAGATTTGTGTGCTTGAGATTAATGCATATCTTGACGAGCTTTCCGCATTTCTTAAGGAACAGCTTGCTCCGATTATGAAAGAGTATGGAATAGAGTTGCTCACATTTAATGTGAATGAAATCAGTGTGCCCGAGGACGACCCTGCCATTGTTAAGCTGAGAAATACACTTTCCAAGAAAGCTGAAATGGATATTATGGGTTACAGCTATCAGCAGGAGCGTTCCTTTGATACACTTGAAAGTGCTGCATCCAATGAGGGCGGCGGAGCATCTGCATTTATGGGTGCAGGTATCGGACTTGGTGCAGGTGTTGGTTTAGGAACGGCTGTAGGCAGTGAGTTTAGGGAAATCAGTAATAATATTAATACAGATGTCAATAAGCCGACTGAAGCTGAAGAGCAGACGATAATCTGTCCTGAATGTTCGGCTGTGGTGAAAAAGAGCCAGAAATTCTGTCACAACTGCGGAAAAGAATTGTCAGCAGGTTTTTGCAGAGAATGCGGTACTGCACTTACTCCCGGTCAGAAGTTCTGTCATAACTGCGGAACGAAGGCAGAGTAGGAGGCGATTATATGAAAAAATCAAGGTTGATATATGACAAAGTTTCTTATATAATTCTTTTGATTGTCGGTTGTCTTTTCAGCGTTACATTCGGATTGTTTGCTATTATGACCATTGGTGATGCGCAGGCGGCTGATGACGGCTTTCTTGAGTTTTGCATAGCTGTAACCGTTGTAGGTATAGCACTTATAGTCTGGGGAGTTCTGAAAAAAAGACTTGTTGATACCTATAAAAGATATATGAAGGTTTTAAACAGCAATTCAGATGCCACAATTAAAGATATTGCAGTCCTGACCAATTCAACAGAGGAAAAAGTAAGAAAAAATATTGAAAAAATGATTGCAAGGAACTATGTTGCGCAGGATACTTTTACCATAAAAGAAAAAGTTGAAAAGAAATTTGTTACCGTTCAGTGTCAGGGCTGTGGTGCAAAAAATGTAGTAGAGGAAGGCAAGCATCAGGAATGTGAATACTGCGGGTCAGTGCTTTATGGAGAATGATATTATAATTAAAAATTTTGCTGTTCTGCCTGAGGATGCAAAAGATATCCGAACAACAGTTTTTGTTGAGGAGCAGGGCTTTTGTGAGGAATTTGACGATATTGATAATATATCAGCACATCTTGTTCTTTACTGCAATAATCATCCTGCTGCGGTATGCAGGTTTTACTGTGAAAGCAATCAGTATTTTATCGGCAGGCTTGCAACGCTTAAGCAATACAGAGGCAATGGCTTCGGTGCAATGCTCGTGGCAGAGGCTGAACGACTGATAAAAGAAACAGGCGGTGAAAGCGTTATGCTTCATTCCCAGTGCAGAGCAATGGCTTTTTACGAAAAGGCAGGCTATGTCCCATTTGGCGAAAGTGATTTTGATGAGGATTGCCCTCATCAGTGGATGAAAAAAACACTGTTTTAATAATACGAAAAGACCTTGTAAGCATTTTGTTTACAAGGTCTTTTGTGGTTTATACTGTCAGTTCAGCATATTTTCTTTTGGATTTCTTTGCTTTTATGATATGACAGAGTCCGCTGATTATCATAAATACTCCAAAGTAAGCCAGCAGAACAAGAGAGCATCTCAGTGCTTCATTACCTGCCGTTCCGCTTATAGCCTCCTTGAACAACAATGTAGAATAAGACATAGGCAGAATCTTAAATATTGTCTGGAAAAATGCAGATTGCGTTTCAATAGGGAATGTTCCTGCACAGGACGTAAGCTGTAAAATCAGCAGAAGAAGTGCAATGAATTTACCGCCGTTGCCAAGATTGATGATGCAAAACTGAACGATTGACATAAATGCAAGAGAAGTAATCCAGCAGGAGAAATACAGGAGCAGGGGATTGTTTACTGTAATTCCCAAAATAACCTGAATTACGAAAGCAAGGGCAATACCCTGTAATGAGCTGATAGCTAAAAAGCTGATTTCTCTTATCAACGGTTTATCTGAATCCTTGGTAAGGCTTTTTATCTTTTTGCCATAGTCAAGGTAGATTCCAAAGAAAATCATCAGTCCGCCAACCCAGAGTGACAGTCCCATAAAGTATGGAGCAAAAGCCGAGCCGTAATTAGCCACAGGCTGAATATATTCGCTTTCGGTTGTAATCGGTTCTGCACCGTATTCAGCAAGACCTGCCAGTGCTTTGAGCTGGCTGTTTGTTTCAAGAATACTGTTATCTACACCATCAGCCGCCGTGTGTATACCACTGTCAAGCTGTTTTGTTCCGTCAAGCATGGCATCTGTGCCGTTTTTCAGAGTAGTCATACCTTCGTTCAGTGCTTTTGCACCGTCGGTTACACGACTGCTGCCGTTGTTAAGCGTTTTAGAACCCGCAGTCAGTTGGTCGGCGCCCTTTGAAAGCTCTTTGATTCCTGCTGTCAGAGCAGGTACATTTGCATTTAATTCATTTGTACCGTCAGCAAGCTTTGATGCACCCACACCTGCTGAATGAACACCGTCAGTATATGCCTTGATACCTCCGTTAAGATTATCAGCACCTTTTGCTAATGCAGCAGCCCCCTCTGTCAGAGCGTTATTATTTTCGGTCAAGGTGTTCAAGCCTTTATTTAATGCTTCTGCACCGCCGAGCAGTGTATCGGGATTTTCAGAATTTCCAAAGCCGTTCTGAAGCTGGTGCATTCCCTCCTGTAAAAGAGCCGTGTTTGTTTTTACTTCTCTCATTCCGTTTGTAAGCGCTTTCACATTCGTGCGCAGAGATTCTGTTCCTGCGGTAAGCATGGGCATATTTTTTTCTATACCCTCAAAATACTGAACGGCACCGTTTAAATAAGCGTCAGCACCGGTTTGCTGATATAGTCTTAGATATTCCATTGCCTTTGTATAATTGGCATCAAGTGCATTAACGGAACTGTTCAGTGTATCGACACCGTTGTCCAGTGCATCAAGACTTTCGTTGTCTGCCTTTTCATCAAGTGCTTTTACTGAAAGATCAAGCCCTGCAGTTACACGGTCTACCCCCAGTGCGGCGGATTTTATTCCGTCGGTGAGTTTTGATGCTCCGCTTTCGCAGGCAGAAACACCCTGCGTATATACTGCTACACTGTCGTTTAATGTAATGCTTCCTTCAGAAAGCTGAGCCGCACCGCTGTTCAAAGCAGTATTGTTCTTAGCTATTGTTGCCAGACCGCTGTTCAGCTCGTTTGCACCTGCGTTCAGTGCCTGTATTCCGTTGCCGAGAGCAGGAGCAGAATGTTCCAATGAGCTCGTACCCGACTGTAATTTTGAAAGTCCGTTTTTCAAATCAGAGGAACCTGAAGTAACCCGTTGGCTTCCGTTTAACAGTGCTGAAGAGCCGTTCAGTAAATCCTCGGCACCATTGCTGAGCTTTGATGCTGCGTCTGTCAGTTTTCCCGAACCGTCTAAAAGCTGATTGAAGCCGTCTTGCAGAACTCCCATTTCATCAGGCACACTGTTCAGTTTATCGCACAGCGTATTAATTATTTCCTCGTCAATACTCGCGTTAACACTTTCTTTGATTGTCGGCATTGCATAACCGATGATTTGCGAGGCGAGATAGTTCTTTTTTTGATTAGCTTTATAAATGATTGAGCCGTGAAGCTTTTCTGTATCCTTTGATACTGTTGATGCACATTCGGAAAAATCCTTCGGAATAATGATTGCCGCATAGTATTCTTTGCCGAGAACACCGTTATCAGCATCCTCTTCATCCGTGAAAATAAACTTCAGTGAGCCGTCTTCCTTCAGATTTTCACAAATCTCATTTCCTATGTTTCTTGGCTCATTGTTGATTTGTGCACCCTCATCAAGATTGACTACTGCCACAGGCACATCCTCAAGCCTTGCATAAGGGTCCCAGAAGGCACTTAGATAAAAATAACTGTACAAAAGCGGTATAATAAGTACACCTATTATAATTATTACCTTCATAAAAATGTTGGCTTTTTTATTTTTTACTGACATATCATTTCCTCCTTTAAAACAATCAGTAAAACTCTTTATTACAAATTGTATTACAAACCACGGAAAAAGTAACCATACATTTTTATGCATTTGTATAAATTTATACACATATGTAAATGTGTATAAAAACAGCTGTTGAGAATTTCTCAACAGCTGTTTTTTACTTTATTCTATTTTGTGTTAATGGGTTTTTGATGAATGATATTGTCAATTTCGGTTTCTGCTACCTGTATCAGGCTTTCCCTGTCATGAATAACCGTTTTTTCATAGCAGATGCTTATTGCCTGTGTAAGCCCCAGCAGAATGAACAGAAGAATAATCTGCTTTGGTGAATTGAATATATAGTCTGTCAAACCAAAAAGCAGATAGAGCAGGGTTGCTGTGAATACACAAAATACAAGCGTGAATTTTTTCCCGTTATTGGTATTGATTTCCAGCAGCTTGCCAAAGGTGCACACAAACACAACCGCTAAAACAATAACGCCGATAATACCAAGCTCCATCCATGTTTCAATAATGAAATTGTGTGCATGCGGTTTGCTTAAATCGTAGCTTTCATAAAGTATATGACCTGTCTGCTCAACTCCGAATCCTGTACCATATATAAAAGTCTTTATATGCGTGGTAATATAATCAAACAGGCTGTTCCAAATCTGAAAATGTGCCTCGCTTGATTTCTTGGCTTCATATCCTCCTGTGGCAACATCACTTACAATCGGAACATTCTGAAAAATTAAACCATATCTTGTCAGAATGGAAGGCAGGATAATGCATATTGTCGGAATAAAGATTTGGAGCAGCGGCTTCCAGTGCCTTTTTGCTAAAATGACAAACATAAATATCCAGCCTGCAATTGCAATAAAGCAGCCTGCACGTGTCATTGTTGAACTCATACCTGCACTGATCAGAACATTTATTCCAAAATATGCAATCTTATGCAGTCTGTCTTTTGAATTTAAAAACAGATAAATGGATATAGGATAGCATATTACCATATATGTTGCCAGAAGATTTGGGTTTGAAAAGAAACCGCTTGCCCTTGATACCCAGGCATTTGTGCTGATTTCAAAAGGCAGCCAGGTATATATTGCCTCATCAAGATTTCTGTAAAAGGGTGTAACAAGCACCCAGTTCTGACTTATGATTTCATGTTTATAAAGAGTATATGTAAGTATCTGAATGGCACCTACAAAACCGTTAATTCCTCCTGCAAGCACCATCATTGACAATATTCTGTCGATTTTTCTTCTTGTTCTTGCAAGGTTATAAATCATAACCTCAACTAAAAACATGCCCCACCACAGTGCCGCAGTCGAAAAGGTTGAAAACCTTGTTTCACTCCAGATTGTGCTGACCAGTGCCAGCGCCATAAATGCTATTATCAGCTTTCCCAGTGTACCAACCTTTGCCTTTTTCCCTTCACGTGACCACTGCCTTTTAAAAACTATGAAGCCTGCAAACAGCAGAAAAGGGCTTATATACTCAGGTAATATGGGAAAGAAAAAGATAATAGCCAAAAGCCAGTACCAGCCGGGATTTTTCTTATATCCGGCTTTAAGGCTTGCTATTTTCTCGCTCATTTCTAACCTCATAAAGCTTTTTGAATTTAATGATAAGATAAATTCTTTCAATATAATACTATATCAGCATCAATTTTTCAAGTCTTAACATAATTTGTAAGGTTTTTCATATTGTATTAATATTTTTTTTACATTCAAAATGATTGAAATAATGCTTTAATTATTGTATAATATTTTGGTATCTAATAATTAGGAGTGTTGTTATGGACGAAAAAGATATGGAGCTTGAAAAGCTCGATGACACCTTGGAGGATAATGTCCCTCAGGAAAAAATTGACGAAACCGGTCTTGAGAATAAAGACGGCGTTAATTATGAAACAAATGATAACTGGCAGTTTGAGGCTGAGGCACCCACACTGAATAACGATTTGTTTGACGGTGATATTGATTTGCCTGCACCCAAGCCGTCAGCAGAACCAATTGCGTATCAATCACCTGCTGCACAGGCAGAGGTTAAGGACAGCAGAAAAAAAGAGCTCCTTCATTTTATTCCTACTGCATTGCTGGTTTTAGCTATTGCGGTAATGCTCGTTGTTCTCGGTGTAAGATATTACACTGTCCCTAATGGCAAAGAGGGCAAAATGATGAATCCGGCTTCTGTGGTTTCTACAATTGACGGAACAAAGGTAAGCATAGGTATGTTTAACTATTATTATTCAAGTATGGTTACCTATCACGAAAACTATGCAAGCTACGGCTATTTTGACCTTGACACAACAAAAGATTATGATTCCCAGTACACTACCGATGCAGATGGTAATCAAATTACCTGGAAAGCATATTTTGAGCAGGAAACACTTAAAGAGATTGAGCAGTTAACCGCTTATTATACTGCTGCTGTTAAGGATGGTGTTCAGCTTACAGATGCACAGAAGGAAACCATTGACAGCCAGCTTGAAAGTCTGAAAACCTCTGCTTCAAGCCAGAATGTGTCTTTGAATGAGTATATCCAAAAGAATTTCGGCGAATACTGCAGTGAGGATACACTTCGTCTGATGCTTGAGCAGTATTATATTACTGCCAACTATAAGGGCAAGCTTGCCAGTGAAACGCAGATTTCACAGGATGAGATTGATGCACGTTTTGCTGAAAATGAATCAAAGTATAATACAATCAATTTCAGTTATCTGATGCTTGAATATGACAGCACGGATGATCAGACCAAGGAAAAATCCAAGAAGGCTGTTGAAGATTATCTTAATAAAATCACGGACAGAGATTCTATCATTGATTTAGTGCCTGAGGTTTATAAGGATTTAATTGATCAGGAGGCTGCCAATGCAATGGCATCCAATGAAGATATGACACAGGAGGAGGCTGAAAAAACAGCTATCGCTTCCTATGAGCAGAGAATAGACGCTACTATCACAGGCAGTGATACACCTTTCAGTGATGAAATCAACGAATGGCTTTTCAGTGATGATACACCTGTCGGCTCAAAAAATTCATACATTGATGAATCAATGGGCAATGCATATCTTATTCTGAAAACTGAAAAAGCAAAGCTGCTTGACGATAAAACTTACAGCGTAAGGCATATTTTGATTCAGCCTGAGGAAGAGGGTGTTGAGCAGGATGAAAACGGTAATGCGAAGTTCTCAAAGGAGCAGATTGAAGCTGTAAAACCAAAGGCTGAAGAAATACTTGAAAAGTTCAACAGCGGTGATAAGAGCGAGTACAGCTTCGCACTGCTCGCAGAGCAATACAGCACTGATACAGGCTCAACCTCTGCCGGTCAGAACGGCGCCTTCGGAGGTCTTTATGAGGGCGTTAACTTAGGTCAGATGGTTCCGTCTTTTGAGGAATGGTCTGTTGACAGCCAGCGTAAATACGGTGACACGGATATTGTTGAATCGGATTTTGGTTATCATATTATGTTCTTCATAAATAATTGTTCGGCTTATGAAGCACAGATTATTTCAGAACTTAAAAATGAAAAGATAAACAGTATTGCAGAAAATGCAGATATTAAGCATAACGAAAGAGTCATTGAGAATGCTGTCAGCAGCTTTTATTCATCAAGAAATGCTGCTGCTTCTTCTGCAGAAAATCAGACAGCACAGTAATTATTTCGACTTATTTTAGTTGTTAAAAATTAATACTTGTATTATTTTGCATAATGGTGTAAAATACTGTTTGTATGACTTACAATTTTATTAAAAGGATGAATTGAAATGGCAAAGAAACCTATTGAAGATGATCTTCTTACCGGCGGCTCAATCAGCTCAGGTAAGGACAAATCATCAAAGAAAGCAAATAAAAAGTCTGTCGGCGGTATCAAAATACCAAAGAAAACTGCAACAATTATTAAATCTGCAGTGTGTATTGTGATTGTTATAGCACTTCTTGCTGCGTACGTTGCAACAGGTACTGTAAGAAAAGGCTTTATCGCTTCATTGAGCCTTCCTGCACAGACACTTACAGGTGTTACTGTATCAAACGGTGACCAGAAGGCAAAGGTTAAGGTTAGTACATATAATTTCTATTATGCATCAACCTATAACAGCCTTAAGAGCCAGCAGGAGCAGTATAAGCAGTATGGTGTTGATATGTCACAGATTGGTCTTGATGTAGACTTTACCCAAAAGCTTTCAAAGCAGACCTATGTTGATAAGGAAACAAATGAGGAAATGACATGGGCAGAGCATATGGATGAAATGGTGCTCGATGCAATTGAGTCAACCTATACTTATTATCTTGCTGCTGTTGAGGCAAACGGCGGTGAAGACCCTGAAATCACACAGGATCAAAAGGACCAGCTTGAGGAAACAGTTAAATCATATGAGGATGCGGCTCATAAGTATGGCTACACACTCAGCGGTTATCTTGTAAGAGCAATGGGCAAGGGTGTTACCGAAAAGGTATTCAGAACCGAGAGCATTCGTCAGTACATCGCTTCAAACTATAAGTCTGAGCTTACAACTGATGTTGAAAGCAAGGAATATACTGCCGATGATGTAAATAAGTACAAGGACGAGCATACTGCTGATTTACAGACAGTAGACATCAAGCTCTTTGAGGCTGACAGCGAGGATAATGCAAAGGCATTCAAGGACGAGCTTAAGGCTGACGGTTCAAACTTTGCAGAGCTTGCTGCAAAGTACTCAACAGACGATTTCAATAAAAAGGCATATACTGAGGAAGGCTTTACAACCCAGCTTGGTGTAACAAAAGCAGTCCTCCAGAATCAGGGTGCTGCTATTGCAACTGCTGACCCTCATGAGCATGAGGAGGGCGAGGAGCACAGCGATGATGAGGAGCTGACATATTCAGGTCTTGACTGGCTCTTCAGTGCAGACAGAAAAGCAGGTGATATTTATCAGCACAGCACATCTGTTGTTTATGTAATTACACCTGCAGCAATTACAAATGCTGAAACTGTTAATGTTCGTCATATTCTTATCGCTCCTGAAACAGATGATGATAAAGCAGCAACAGAGGCTACAGATGAGCAGTGGAAGGCTGCTTATGCAAAGGCTGAGGAAATTCTCAATAACTGGAAGTCAGGCGATGCAACAGAGGACAGCTTTGCTGCACTTGCTAAGGAAAACACTACTGATACAGGCTCAAAGGATAACGGCGGTCTTTATGAAAGTGTTGTTCCCGGTCAGATGGTTAACACCTTCTCTGCTTGGTGCTTCGATAATGGCAGAAAAGCAGGCGATACAGGTATTGTAAGATCAACCTATGGCTACCATATTATGTATTTCGCAGGAACAACCGGTGAAAAGATTTGGGAGTATAATGCAAAGAAGGCTCTTGCAAGTGCCGATGGAGCTTCTGAGTCTGAAAAGCTTGAAGAGGAGTATACTCTTAAGGTAAATTGGTTCGGTTCTCGTTATTTTGAAAAGGACGTTGACATCGACAACTAATAAAATTAGGGGTTGCTTCTTGCAACCCCGTTTTTGTAATTTTATATGGAAGGATTAAAATGAACAGAAAGGACGATATCAAAAGGCTTACTGATGAGATTTCTCGTTTAATGGCGGCACTTGAGGATGTTAACTTTGAGTGCCAAAGGCTTGAAATCATAAATTCAAATCTTGATTTTCAGCTTAAATCCATCAGCAGAGAGCTTAAGCAGAATATTGCAATGCTCGAAACTCTTGAAGAAGAGAATAAGCTTTTAAAAGAACAGCTCGGTAAAAAATAATGGAATATATTTTAAATACAAACGAACTGCGTGACTTTGCACCAAGACTTCGTGCAGGGGACAGAGTGGTGCTGTCAGGCACTGTATATACATCCCGTGATGCTGCTCATAAGCGTATTACTGAATGTATCAGTAATGGTGAGGCACTTCCTTATGATTTAAAGGATGCAGTTATTTATTATGCAGGTCCTACTCCTGCACCTGAAGGTCTTGCTGTCGGTGCCTGCGGTCCAACTACTTCAAGCAGAATGGATGTTTTTGCACCTGATTTTCTTGACAGAGGTGTTGTTGCAATGGTCGGCAAGGGCGAAAGAAGTGCTGCTGTCTGTGATGCGATAATCAGAAATAAAGCTGTTTATCTCTGTGCAATCGGCGGAGCAGGTGCACTTGCCTCCAAATGCATAACCTCCTGCGATGTTATCGCTTATGAGGATTTGGGCTGTGAGTCCGTTAAAAAATTAACCTTTAAGGCGTTTCCGCTGACCGTTGCAATTGACTGCAGCGGCGGAAATATCTTTGTAAGATAGCTTAGTCCACAATTTTTCTTATATCGTTCAAAACCTTTTTTTCAATCCTGGATACATAGCTTCGGCTGATATTTAACCTCTGTGCAACCTCGCGTTGTGTCAGAGGTTTTTTGTTGTTAAGTCCGTACCGTAAAATAATAATCTCTTTTTCTCTTTCATCATCAAGATTTTCAATGATTTTTGAAACCTTTTCCCATCTGATTTTAGTTTCAAGATCATCGGCTAAATCACCGTTGGTGCTGATTGTGTCCTCAATTGTCAGCGGATTGCCGTCCTTGTCAACCTCAAGCGTATCACCCAGATAAATATCATTCGCCTGCTTCTTGCCACTTCTGAAATACATCAGAATTTCATTTTCTATCCTCACAAAGCGGATACAAAATATCGTCATCAGCAAGCATTTCAGCCTTTTTGAACGGATATTCGTAGTCAGAGCCGAAGAATACGATGTGTGCATCCTCTCCGTTCCATATAACCTCTTTTACAAAGGTGCGGATCGTCTGCCTTTTCTGTTCAATCGTCATATTGTCAACTGTAACGGAAAATGATTTAAGCATATCTTTCATTAAGTCAATGCTTTCGGTTAAGTTAAGTTCATTTTCACTTTCCTTAATAAGGGTGTTTTGTTGAGCCTTGATTTTTTCAACCTCATCACTTAATGTATTGATTTTATCAAGTATGTATTTTTCTGCACCTGTTCCGCTTGATGTAGCAAGATTATTTACAAGTGCCTCGATTTCTTTTTCTTTTTTTCCAATTTCGTCTTCAAGCCTTGCTTGCTCATTGCTAATGTTTTCAGTTTTGATTTTGTTTTCAGATAATGCAGATTTCAGTGACTCAAAATAATCATCACCATTATTTGCAAGTGCCTTAACAGCAGCAATAACCTCTTTGTCAATTTCATTACCATTGATATTTTTGTTGTTACAGCGACTGCCCTTGCTCCTCAGTTTCATAGTGCAGGAATAGTAATAGGTGTATTCGCCGTCCTTGTTCATTCGTGTAGTCATATGCGGACGCATGAATTCACCGCATTCGCATTTGAGAATTCCCGAAAGTAAAGCGGTGTGACTCTTGGGTTTGCGATAGGATTTTGATTTGTTTCTGTCAAGCATAGATTGAACCTTAATCCAATCCTTGCCATTTATAAAGCCTTGGTGTTTACCAACAGATACAATCCATTCCTCCATAGGCTTAATTTTCGTAGCCTTGCCTTGCTCCTGAAGGGTTCGGTTATATACCATCATTCCGTGTGTGCTGTCAAATTCCTCTTTGTCAGAATATAAATCAACATTTGAATTTTTGAAATATTCAAACGCATCACTGTCAGAAATCATATAAACAGGATTTGTCAGAATGCCACGAATTGAAAAGCGTGTAAAATCTCTGCCGTTTTTTGTTTTGTAGTTGTGTGCAAGCAGGTAGCTTTCACAAGCAGTCAGCGAATTGTGCTCGAGGAATAAACTGAATATCAGCTTAACAATCTGCATTTCATCTTCTTTAACTGCAAGGTGAAATGCTTTTTTTGTTTTGCCATTTATGTTCATTGAGGTTTCGCCTACAGAATTGTAACCGGTAGGTGTGACACCGCCGAGCCATCTGCCTGTTTTTGAAAGCTCGTGCAGATTATCACGAATACGCTCAGCGATGGTTTCACGCTCAAGCTGTGAAAAAACAGATGCAATATACATCATCGCTCTGCCCATAGGGGAGTTGGTATCAAACTGTTCTTTGATAGAAATAAATGCAACATCCATAGAGGTAAGTTCGGTGATAAGATTTGCGAAATCGCCGATATTACGGCTGATACGGTCAAGGCGATAGCAAAGCACAGCAGATATTTTTCCATTTTTAATATCTTCAAACATAGCCTTGAATTGTGGTCTGTCCAAATTCTTTCCGCTGAATCCCTCATCTTCGTAAATGACCGCCTTTTCAGCCTCTTCCTCACCAAAATGAATTCGCAAATATTCACGGCACATCTCAATCTGATTTTCAACAGATTCACCTTTGCCCGTAAATCTCGACTTTCTCGAATATATTGCAAATACCTTTTCCATAACCATACCTCTCTATGTTATTATTCCTGTTCTAATATAACATATAAGTATGATATGTCAAGTCAATATGAAAATTTAATTATTTTGTATTATTCTCAACACTTCAATTTCTGTAATCTCATTATTCAAATACAGATTCTTAGCATTGATAGCTTTATTGAGCCAATCCATATATTCATCATAGGAAATAGATTTTGGTGTTTCACCGAATGATTGTGTTCTTTCCATTCGCTTGTACATTTTATTCTTTTCTTTTTCAAAAGTTTTTAAAACTATATCATTCTCTGCGAGCATTTTGTATTTCTGCGTAGGACCAATCTGCTTGCAGGTTTTACTATCCTTAAAAACTCTGTCACAGTACAGGGTTTTCTTTTTTGTCTTTGGAACAAATAACCTATTGCAATTTTCACATTCACAAACGGTTTCATCTCTTAAATAAAAAGTAAAAATCAAATATTCGTAATAAGACCCAGGATTATCAAAAAATAAAATTTCTTCACCGCTTCTTGTTTTAGTAACCTTGTATTCAACTGTATCATGCATATTAACTTCCAAAACCCTTGCAAGAATTTCTTTGTGCCTCATACACATCAAAAGCTTATACACTCGCTCTTTCGTATATGGCAGCAGCTTCATTCTGATGCTTACTGTTTCTAATTTTCTTTTAAGTTCTTCCGGAGTTGAGATATCTTTAATCAGCTTTCTGTGAACAAGATATTTATCAATATCCGCCTTTAGTAATATGCCTAAAACAATATTGTCTTTTAAAATTTTATCAGCAAAGTCATATGCCGACTCAACAGTATAACTATCACTTATTTTCGGCAACTCATAGTCATAAAGTGCAATGAGTTCATTTCTGTAATCAATAGGTTCTAATTCGGTTATATCTAAATCATCAACTGCCATTCGCTCCATAATATTCTTGTTTCTAAATTTTATATATAACCCTGTTCTTGAATAAATACTTCTGTCCACAATCAATCTTTCTTAAAAAATTCAATTTTCAATTACGCATAGTTTTAATGTTTTGCTCCTGCTAAAATGATAACATAAATAGAAATTCTTAACAAGAAGATATATTTAAATCAAACAGGAAAGGAGGAAAGCCTTATGGAAAAAGAAGTT
>DKYL01000006.1 GCA_002493325.1 Ruminococcaceae bacterium UBA7101 | reverse complement strand
AATTGCAAGGCTTTTAAATTGTTTTGGCGGCAGAAGCAAGCCTCTGCCCTACAATCATATAAATCGGTAATTTTTCTGCTGATTAATCTTCGTGCGTGGTTCAGCCCACTTTATCGACAGTCTAAACGGATGTCGATTGACATCCGTTGTTTGCTTTTTACACTAATCTTTTATTTTCTGACTGGCGGCTGTGGGGGCTGAAGGTCATCCATATCCCTGTCGCTTGCTCTTTGAGCACGCTTCTGTCTGCGTTTCTTTTTCTTGTTATTATTCATGATCACAAGAATCACATAGCAAATCATAACTGCTATAATAATCAGACATATTATTTTAACAATCATCATACTGAAAAATGCTTTGATTGCATTAATCACCTTCAAAAAGGTTGAAAGCTCAACCGTTTCGGCTGCTACAAGATCAACAGTTGCAATAATTTCATCACCGTAAATTACATTTGCCTTGCACACATCCTGACCCTTGACAACGGGAGCACTTATATTCGCAGGCTTATCAGGCAGCTCATAGATAATTGCCGACTTGTCAAGCCCCGCTGGCACAATAACATTCGTATCCTGCTTGGCAACAAGCTGAACGGAATCAGCATCCTTGCCGTCCTCAACATCAACCTCACCTACAACCTCGTTTTCAGCAACTATTGTTGAATATTTAAGACTGTCAAAAGCCCACTCAAAGAGTGATTTTGCATCCACGAATGAGCACTTGGTTAAATAGCTTTCGCCGTTAATTGCCTGCTGCGGAGATTTAAGTACAACTGCAAGATAATTATAGCCGTCCTTTGATGCTTTGGTAATAACGCAGTATTCAGCCTCCTTAGTAGAGCCTGTTTTAATACCCTGCGCATATTCATAATAGTAAGTTACATAACCGGGATGCAGCATCAGATTTGTATGCGGCAGCTTCATATTATGAAAGTCAACAGATTCGGTTGTTGATATTCTGCTGAAATCCGCATTTTTAAGGGCAGCAATCGTTATTGTTGCCAAATCCTTTGCAGTTGAATAATGCTCTGCATTATGAAGTCCGTCACAATTTGTAAAATGTGTATCGTTACAGCCGATGGATTTAACCCATTCATTCATTTTCTGAACAAAAGCTTCCTCACTGCCTGCAACAAATTCAGCCAGCATCTGACTTGAATCACACGCAGAATATACCATTGTGAGATAAAGCAGCTCTTCAATCGTAAGCTCCTCGCCTACCTCAATACCTGCAACCTGTGCACCGGTACCAAGCAGGCTGTCAAATGCAGTCTGGCTCATTTTCGTTTTCTGCTGCAAATCCTTGACATTGTTAAGAGCAACAATTGCAGTCACTATTTTTGTGAGTGAAGCAGGGTAAAGCCTTTCGGTTGAATTTTTCTCAGCCACAACAGGATAGCTGTCATCATCAAGATTTATTAAAAGATAGGATTCGGCATATATTTTTCTGTCAGGCTCATAGGTTGCTGCAGATGAATAAAATGCAGGAACACAAAGGCTTGTACATAAAATGATTAAAGACAAAAATATTGAAAGTGTTTTTTTCATAGACTTGACACCTGTATTATAAAATTATATTATATAGTGTAACATTTTTTTACGATTAATAAAAGCCCATATTTATAAATTTTTTGTGAAAGGTAAGATTACTTTATGATTTACATTACCGGTGATACCCACGGTGATATTTCCTGCTTCAAAAATGCAAAGCTCAATAAGCTGAGTGAAAAGGACTATCTTATTGTATGCGGTGATTTCGGCTTTATATGGGATCCCAAAAACGAGAAAGAAAAGAAAAATCTTGAGTTTCTCAAAAAGAGAAAATACACCATCTGTTTCGTTGACGGCGCCCACGAGAATTTTGAGATACTGAATTCCTACACACCATACAGATGGAAGGGCGGCAATGCCCACAAGATTGCCGATAACATTTTTCATCTTATGCGCGGTGAGGTATTCACACTTGAAGGCAAAACCTTTTTCGTAATGGGCGGCGGTGAAAGCGAGGACGCCGATATGCGTACCGACGGAGTTACCTGGTGGGAAAGTGAGCTGCCCAATGCAGAGGAGCTGAAAAACGGTGTAACAAACCTTTTTGACAATGAGAAAACAATCAATTATATTCTTACCTATGAAGCACCCACAATTGCAAAAGACATATTAAAACAGCGAACAAATCAGAACATTATCATCACGCCCCTTAACACCTATCTGCAGGAGCTTATGAAAAATGTTGATTATATGCACTGGTATTTTGGTTCACTGCACATTGACCTTAACATCAGCAAAAAAATGACAGCCGTATTTAATGAAATAATAGAAGTAAAATAAAATTTCCCCATTGCAGGTTTTGACTGCAATGGGGATTTCTCTTTAATGAATAAAAAGCTTATTACTGCTTGTTCTTGTTCTGACTGTTCATAATACCCTGGCGGATACGGCGAACATCAGATAAAGCCTTATAAAGTGAATCATCAATGGCAAGAAGCGTATCATCAGCATAGTTATTAACTGCTGTAAGCATTTCTCTTGACTTATTTTGAGCGGTTGTAACCATTTCATTAGCCTGATTTGTTGCATTGGAAAGGATATCATTTGCCTGATTCTGTGCATCCACCACATAAGCATCGCCCTGCTCCTTAGCCTTTGCAATAATATCAGCAGCCTGTGCCTGAGCAGTCTGTGTAATCTGGTCACGGGCTACAAGCTCTCTTGCTTCCTCCTGTGCCTTTGCAATAATATCGGCAGCCTGCTTGTTAGCCTCATCAAGGATTGAATTTCTTGAGTCAACAATAGCCTTAGCCTGCTTTGTTTCCTGGGGTGTGTTAAGACGGATATCCTCAATGATAGTCTTAATCTTATCAACATCTACTGCGTATTTTTTACTGAGGGGTATAGAGGTGGCATCATCAAGAACATCCTCTAAATCTTCCAACAAAATATCTGTATTAGTCATTTTTATTTTCTCCTTTACACCTTAAATTAATATCTTTGACAATTTCCTTTGGAACATAAGGAGAAATGTCACCATCAAGGCTGCAAACCTCCTTAACCATGCTTGAAGAAAGATACATATTTTCCCCTTTTGCAGTGAGGAAAACCGTTTCAACCTTCGGATATAGACTTTTATTAATAAGTGCCTGCTGAAATTCATAGTCAAAATCAGACACGGCACGAAGTCCCTTAACAATAGCGGTTGCTTTTTTCATTTTAGCATATTCAACCAAAAGACCGCTGTATGTATCAACCTCAATATTATCGGATTTAATACATTTTTTTATAAGCTCTATTCTTTCGCCAACAGTAAAAGCACATTTTTTTGCACTGTTGCTCATAACAAGCACAATTACCTTATCAAACAGCTCAGACGCTCTTTCTATAATATCAAGATGTCCGAGTGTAATCGGATCAAAGCTTCCGGGACAAACAGCAATTTTCATACTATTTCTCCTTTCTATAAAGGGTAAGCTTTGTTTTGCCATAGCGTCTTACCCGGTCTGCATACCAGCCGTCAATGCATTCAGGCAAATCCTCACCTGCTGAGGTTTCACAAACCACAATACCATCCTGCGACATAAGCTTTAATAACAGCGGCAGACATTTTTCAATCAGCCCCATATTGTAGGGCGGGTCAACAAAAGCAATATCAAAATTATCCTTGTGCATTAAAAAGGATGCTGCATCTGAAAAAACAATGCTGGAATTTTCTTTAAATCCGCAATGTGAAACATTGCTCTCAACAACCTTTAATGCATCACGGTTATTTTCAAGAAAGGTACAGTGTCTTGCTCCGCGTGACAAGGCTTCAATACCAAGCTGCCCTGAGCCTGCAAACAAATCAAGCACCTTTCTTCCCTCAATTTCAAACTGAATCATTGAAAACAATGCTTCTTTAACAGATTCTGTTGTAGGTCTTGTTACCTCCTCGCCATAAAGGGTTTCAAGCCTTCTTCCTCTGGCTGAGCCGGTTATAACACGCATCATTCGCAATAACTTCCTTACAATTCTTACTAATATATTATACAAACTACCTATTTAATAGTCAAGGACTTTACATTATTTTTACATTTTATGATAGTATTCAAATACATTTTGTGCATCTTTCTGACTAATCCCCTGCACCTGTGACAGCTCATAGACCTCAGCTTCTTTGATTGCAGCAATCGTTTTAAAGTGTTTCAAAAGCAGCTTTGCTTTCTTATCACCTATACCGTCAATATTGGTCAATGAGGTTTTAAGGGTGCTTTTTGTATGTTTTTTATGGTGATAGGTTATAGCAAATCGGTGCACCTCCTCCTGAATATCGGAAACAAGCGTAAACACCTTTCTGTGCGAATTTATTTCTATCTCGCCGCCGCTTAGTGCAACTGCCCTTGTGCGGTGCTTATTGTCCTTAACCATTCCGAAAATCGGTACATTAAGACCCATTGATTTAACAACAGGCAGCACCGCATTGACCTGAGGCTCGCCGCCGTCAAGCAAAATCAGATCAGGCAGAATTTTAAAGGTACTGCCCTCCTCATCATTATAATAATGATTAAAGCGGCGTGTCAGCACCTCCTGCATAGAGCCCACATCATTCTGACCATCAAAGCCCTTGATTGCAAAACGCTTGTAGGCACTTTTCATCGGTCTGCCGTTATGAAACACAATCATACCTGCAACATTATCAGCACCAAAGGTATGGGAAATATCATAGGACTCAATATATTCAGGGAGCTTGTCAAGCCCTAAAAGTTCTTTAAGTTCCTCCAGTGCCGCAAGCTCTCTGCCAAGCCTGCCCTGCTGCTGAGCCAGATGCTCATTGGCATTTTTAACACACATATTCACAATGGACAGATGTTCGCCCTTTTGGGGATGAATAAATTCAACCTTTTTACCGCGCTTGCTTTCAAGAAACTCTCTGAGCAGTGCTTCATCCTCAATATCTCCGTCAACAGCTATTCGCGACGGCACTCTGTCCCTCATTGCATAATAACGCTCAATCAGCTCAAATCTTGACTGCGGCATATCATCAACCGAATCAATGAGCCAGAATTCACTGTCAGTCAGCCTGCCGTTCTGAAAACGTATCACCTCAAAGCAAGCCTTTTTATTTGAATTAACAAGTGCAAAAACGTCCTCCTCAGGCACATTGATTGAAACAACCTTTTGCTTTTCATCCAGATTTCTGATTGCCTTGATTCTGTCACGGAGCTTTGCCGCCTGCTCAAACTGCAGGTTTTCAGCAAACGCATTCATCTGATTTTCCATATCTCTGACAGCTTTGACACTGCCGCCTTTGAGGAACGAAATGGCATCCTTTATATTATTGCCATATTCTTCCTTGGATATACGTGCCGCACAGGGTGCTGAGCATATATTCATAAAGCCGTTAAGGCACGGTCTGCTCTTTCCGTAGTCGCGGGGAAATTGTTTACTGCAGCGTGGAAGCTTGAAGATTTTAAGCGTTTCCTCCACCGCCTGCTTAACAGAAAAGCTTGAGGTGTAAGGACCGATATAGACAGCGTCATCATCCAGCATCTGCTTGCACTCACGAATACGCGGGAACTCACCCTTTGTAATTTTAATATAATTATAGCCCTTGTCATCCTTGAGGAGAATATTATACTTCGGCTGGTGCTGTTTTATCAGTGAGCATTCCAGCACCAATGCTTCAAACTCACTGTCGCAAAGAATATAATCAAAGTCATCCACATTTTCAACCATTCTGATAACCTTTAAGGAATGATTGGAATGTGAGCCGAAATAGGATGACACACGATTTTTCAGCTTTTTGGCTTTGCCGATGTAAATGATTTTTTTGTCCTTATTTTTCATTATATAGACACCGGGCTGCAAAGGCAGTGCCATAGCCTTTTTCCTCAGCTCTTTTTCAGTCACGCAATCACCCCTTTCAGTTAAAGTATAACACAGAAACGCAAAAAAATAAAGCACAGTGACAACACTGTGCTAAAATTGTAAAACAGCCGTTGATTATTCAGCAAAGCCTGACTTAACAAGATTAACAAGACCCTCAACAGCAGCCTCTTCATCAGAACCGTCAGCGATAATGCGAATATCGGTACCGCCCATAATGCCTAATGAAAGAACACCTAAAAGGCTCTTAGCGTTAACTCTTCTCTCCTCCTTCTCAACCCAGATGGATGACTTGAATTCATTAGCCTTCTGAATAAAGAAAGTTGCAGGACGAGCGTGTAAACCAACCTGATTTTCAACCTTAACATCTTTAACGAACATAGTTAAAACCTCTCATTCCTAAAATCACAACATATAATCTATATCTTATTTATAATTGCTTACTATACATATTATAGCACCAAAATCAAAACGGTCAATAAGTTGAGAAAAAGTTCGTTTGACTTGTTAATTACAAACAAAATAAATTACTGTTATTTGTGCAATTTTCACATAAATTTTTATTCTTTTTTGAGTTTCGACAAAAACGCCTTATCCTTGTCCGACAACTGGGCATTTTCAAGCATATCGGGTCTTCGGTAAAAGGTACGCTCAAGGGAGCGTTCACGCCGCCATTTGTCCACATTCGCATGATGCCCTGACAGCAGAACCTCGGGCACTGTTCTGCCCTGCCATTCTGCAGGATGCGTATACTGAGGATACTCAAGCAAAGAGTTATAATGGCTCTCCTCCTCAAAACACTCATCATCACTCAAAACACCCGGCAGCATACGTGAAACGGAATCTGCAACAATAAGTGCAGGGAGCTCTCCGCCTGTAAGCACATAATCACCAACAGAAATCTCCTCAGGCTGCAGTGCCTCAATAACACGCTCGTCAATACCCTCATAATGTCCGCAAAGCAGTGCAATGTTGTCCATTTTGGCAAGCTCCTTAACTCTTTCCTGCGTAAGGCATTTCCCCTGCGGTGTTAAATAAATCAGATGAGGTCTTGCACCGATTTCATCACAAAGAGCCTGAAAGCAGTCAAAAATCGGCTGTGGTGCCATAACCATACCCATTCCGCCGCCGTAAGGCTTGTCATCAACACGCCTGTGCTTATCAAGCGTATAATCACGTATATCAACACAATTTATTTCAACCTTGCCTGCCTGCCTTGCTCTGCCGATAATGGACTCACCCATTACCGTGTCACACATGGCAGGAAACAATGTAAGTATATCAATCCTCATCAAATAAGCCCTTCATCTTTTTTATTCTTATGACCTGATATTCGGTATTAATTTCTTTAACAATATCAGGGGTTGCAGGTATTAACGTATGCCTGCCCCAGCTTTCAATATCATATATATCACAGGAGCCATAATTGAGCACGTCCTTAACCTGTCCGTATTCCTCTTCTGTATCAACATCTACAACATAGCAGCCGATAAGGTCAGCAATATAATTTGCATTTTCATCAATCACAGCATCATCACGGTTGCAGTAAAGCACTCTGCCCTTAAACTCCTCAGCCTGCTCAATGGTATTTATATTTTCAAGCTTTAATATTGCAATATTCTTCTGCGGTCTTACAGAAATAATTTTAACAGGCTTTTCGCCCTTATCATCAAGATAAAGGACATTAAGCTGTTTTAAATAATTTATATCATCACACCAGAGTGTAAATTTAATCTCACCTCTGATACCGTGGGTATTGTTAACCATTCCCACTTCTAAAAACTGTTTCATAGCATCACCAATGACATTATATATAATTATAAATCATATTTCAAGAAATATGATTCAGTATCTCGTTCTGTTTTTTCTTACTGAAGCCTGACAAAACTAAACGGTAGGATTTATCAAGCATATCCTTGAGCAGCTCGTCAGCCACAGCACCCTCTGTCTTAAAGACCTTTTCGACACCATTTTTGCTCAGCAGAAACGCATCAATCCAATCATATTTCATAATTATTCTCCCATTAAATTATCAATGCTTATATGATTATACAATAGCAATCCGTACTTTGTCAAAACAAAAAGGTCAAAAAAGACTGTGCTTAATTGACCTTTAAATCATTAACCCTCATCAATAGGTTTCTTATTATCTTTTTTAGAGTCTCTGCCGTATTTAGCCTCATAGCCGGGATTAATATAATCCTCAACAACCTTGCCGTCACGAACACGGATAACACGCTCTGCCTCCTCAGCAATCTCATTATCGTGGGTGATAACAATAACGGTTCTTCCCTCATCCTTAAGCTCGTGGAGAATAGCCATAACATCCTTGGTAGAACGGGTGTCAAGGTTACCTGTCGGTTCATCCGCAAGAATAACAGGAGGACGAGCAGCTATCGCTCTTGCAACAGCCACACGCTGCTGCTGACCGCCCGACATTTCTGCAGGGAGATGATGCATACGTGAGCCAAGACCTACACGCTCAAGTGCGTCCTTTGAAATCTGTCTTCTTTCATCCTTTTTCATACCGCGGTAAACAAGAGGAAGCTCAACATTCTCAAGAGCAGAAAGTGAAGCAATCAGATTAAAGCCCTGGAAAATAAAGCCTATCTGCTCATTTCTGATAGCGCTCATCTGGTCATCAGTCAAATCATCAACAAGCTT
Source organism: Ruminococcaceae bacterium UBA7101 (assembly GCA_002493325.1). Classification (GTDB taxonomy): domain Bacteria; phylum Bacillota; class Clostridia; order Oscillospirales; family Acutalibacteraceae; genus Eubacterium_R. The sequence goes on along the minus strand of DKYL01000006.1, from coordinate 1,422 downwards.
TCCGTTAATATAATATTCACCGCTTGTAGGAGTATCAAGCAGACCAAGCATATTCATCAGTGTTGATTTACCTGAGCCTGACTGACCGATAATTGCAACAAACTCACCCTCGTCAATGGTAATTGAAACACCGTCAAGGGCGTTAACCTGGTTTTCACCGGGATTATATATTTTATACACATCACGAACTTCAATAAGATGCATAATATTGCCTCCGTTTTACAAATTGTATATTATGATATTACAAAATATAATCAAAAATGTCAAGTGCATAATTGTTATTTTATTGTAAACAATTAAACAGGGAGTGATTATATGAGTATCAGCAAGGATGATTACAGCAAAATGGTTGATAAGGCAAGCCCTAATTCGCCTAAGCTTTTGAACTGCATCAAAGCATTTTTATTCGGCGGTCTTATCTGCACAATCGGTCAGGTTATTATGATGCTGCTGCAAAATGCAGGACTAAATGAAAAAGAGGTAAATGCAGGAACGTCGGGAATACTGATTATTCTGACAGCTATTTTGACAGGGCTTGGCGTTTTTGACAAGATAGCACGTCATGCAGGAGCAGGAACTATTGTTCCGATTACAGGCTTCGCCAATTCCGTTGTATCCCCTGCCCTTGAATTTCAGCACGAAGGCTTTATACTCGGAACAGCAGCCCAGATGTTCACCATTGCAGGACCTGTAATAGTATATGGCATTGCGTCATCATTTTTGTATGGTCTGATAATTTTTATTTTTCATCTTTACTAATAAGAGAATCAGGGCGGCATAGGCTGCCCTGCTGTTTATTTAAAATACTTTTTAATTTTCTTTTCAAGCCTGAGCTTATATAAAAGCGTTAACCTGTTTATCAGCATATCATAAACAACAAACATCACATTCATAAGTACAGCAAATACAGGGATAAATATTTTTCCCGTTCCCTCTTCAAGAAAAGGAATACCGAATATATAAACCAAAATAAGCTGAACAACCGTTATCATAATATTGAATACCAAAAGCTTTGCCGCCCATCTGATCAGCTTTGAGCTGATTTTTTCAATAGACGGATGCAGGATAGGATAATATCCGAAAAACAGAATATACATCAGAACACATTCTCTGTCAGCCACAAGCATAAAGGAAAGAAACGATACAGAAACAAATGCAGTAACTGCCCACGGTGTACCGCAGGCACGTTTCAGCATTATCATTATGAGTCCTGTAACCATCGGCATTATATAGGCAAACAGAAATGATGCTCCGCCGAAGAACAGCAGCAAGACCGAAAGTGCCGACAAAACACCGCACATTGCTGCTTTTAACGTATTTTTCATCATATCACCTACTAAATAATAACAAAAATGATTAAATATGTAAAGAACAAATAAGCGTTAATTATTTGTTCATTCTTTATTTATTATATTTACATAT